>CAJQJT010000081.1 GCA_905478725.1 uncultured Pseudomonadales bacterium | reverse complement strand
AATCCTTCTTGAACAATACGCCGCAGCTGCCTAGACGTCATGCCCCCCGAGCCACGATTTTTTGCCACCATGGCAGAGTTAATACCAAAGGATGAGTTCAGTGATGAACGGTAACGCTGGTAGCGGTCAATGTAAGGTGAAAGGGCACTCGGCACTGAAACATCCCGTAGTTTATTACCTTTTCCCAGTACTTTAAGCCAATTGTTGCCGTCGCTGTCTTGCCAATAATGCTTCCACACCGGCTGCCAATTAGATCGGTCGGAAAGCTCAGATACTCTTAAATAGAGGGTTTTAAGGGTCGCAATGACAAACAGTGTGCGCTCGTGCATTGGGTCTTTGTCCGCCGCGGTCTCGGCACACTCTAGAACAAAGTCCCACTGTAGATCTGACAATCGTTTAATGGTTTTCTGGGTGGCGCCTTTAATAAGGTAGGGCGACTGTTTACGAATCGCCGGAATGGGATTGCCAAAGGCATAGCCCTCATCGGTCAAATAGTCGTAATAAGCAGATACCGCCGAGTAACAGATCTTCATGGCTTCGTGGCTCAGGGTATGGCCATCCTTCGATATCTTGATATCAGTGCCCTCCACGATCGCCTGTTTACGGTCTTCCTTGGCGAGTTTGCCGACGAATGGCCGCCAGTTTTTGTTTTGACGGCACTCTCCGCCGATTGTTTTAAAGCGATCTTGCACCGAATCGCCAACCCAGGCTGCCGGTGGACTGTGAACAAAATCAAAGTAACTCTCGAGATCTGGGCGTTTCAGCTGAATGACGCTTTTGCCGGTTATGGTCCAGGCCCAGAGTAATAGGCGCTCAACCTCGTTGCGGTAACCGCGAAACGTTGCTTCGCTTTTACGGCTGTAACTTTTCAAAAAGGATTGGGTGTAGAGAAAGTCTTCACGGGCGTCGGGAACTGATTTACAGATCTTATCGAGAAATAATTTCGAGTCTGGGTAGCCATCAAGCATCTTAACTGCCATTGGCAACCGTACAAAAGACTTATGGGCATCAAATAGCGGACAGGCGATGAAGGCTTTGGACATTGATGTAGATTCTCAGGTTTAAGCTTGTTGGCGACTTTATCAGCCTCTACTGGCCCTGTCTACTAAAGTCCACTAATTGAGATTAGAGGACATAGCAGATCTGTAGGGTCTGCTTTAGGTCAAGCCCTTTCCCCGACACAGATAATACCCAAGTTACTGATCGAATTAACCAACAAGATGTCTATAGTAGTTAAATCGACTTCTGATAAACTAGCTTCACACTGATAAGGACAACCATTATGTCGCGCGCTATCCTCGCCTTCGTACTCACTGTTTCATTTTCGCTGAACGCTGTAGCCATAGCTCCAATCGAAAAGCAGTCAGATCAGACCGCACTCTACCGTGAAATCCTCGATCGTCTCGCCACCCGACATTACCGTGGCCAGGATATTAACGACGAACTCTCCGCGCGTTATCTCTCCACCTATATAGAAATGTTAGATCCGCTGAAGAGCTATTTCCTGCAGTCTGATATTGAAGAGTTTAATCAGTGGTCTAGCAAACTGGATGATTTGGCACGCCGCGGCGATGTTGGCCCAGGCTTTGTGATGTTTAATCGTCTCCGCGACCGCATGCTTGAGCAGTTGAGTGCCAATATTGAACTGCTCGAAAGCGACTATGTATTTGATTACAGCGTCGACGAGACCATCGTTCTCGATGGTGAACAGCGCCAATGGCTGCAGAGCGCCGCAGAACAGCGCGATTACTGGCGCAAGCGCATCAAAGACTCAATGATCCGATTATTACTCAATGACAAAGAGCCGGTTAAGGCCCGGGAATTGCTCGTTAAGCGCTTTAACAACCAGATAACCCAGATGGAACAGCGAGATAGTCAGGACGTCTTTCAGCTCTATGCCAACGCCCTCGCCTCCCTCTACGATCCTCACACCTCCTATTTTTCTCCTCGCACCACGGAAAATTTTCAGATCAACATGTCACTGTCTCTGGAAGGTATTGGCGCCGAGCTGCGCACCGAAGATGAATACACTAAAGTCGCACGGGTTATTCCCGGTGGACCAGCTGATATGCAGGGCATTTTAAAAGCCTCTGACAAAATCATCGCTGTGGGCCAAGGGGACGAGGAGCTTGTGGATGTGATTGGCTGGCGCATTGATGATGTAGTGCACCTGATTCGTGGTGCTAAAGATTCCACCGTTCGCTTAGAGCTCATTGAAGGCGGCAGCGACTCTAGCGATAGCACCAAAGTGATTGCTATTGTCCGAGACAAGGTCAAGCTGGAAGAAAAATCCGCTCAGAGCAAAATCATTGAGGTTAATCAAAATGGCGTCGATTTACGCCTAGGGGTAATCGATATCCCCGCTTTTTACATGGACTTTGATGCCTATCGCAAGCGTGACCCCGAATATAAAAGCACCACTAGAGACGTGTATAAACTGCTTAGCGAGCTCCGCGAAGAGCAGGTTGACGGCATTGTGCTAGATCTGCGCAATAACGGTGGCGGCTCACTCCATGAAGCTACCATGCTCACTGATTTGTTTATTAATACAGGCCCAGTGGTTCAGATCCGCAATGCCTACCAACAGGTTTCCCGGGATCAGCGAGCAATGATGCGTGCTGCCTACAATGGGCCACTACTGGTTTTGATTAATCGTCTCAGCGCCTCGGCCTCAGAGATATTTGCCGGCGCACTGCAGGATTATGGTCGCGCTATTGTAGTTGGCAGTCAGAGCTTTGGTAAGGGCACAGTGCAAGATGTAACCGGTCTCAGCAGCGGCCAATTGAAGCTTACTGTCTCAAAGTTTTATCGTGTCTCCGGTGACAGCACCCAACACCGAGGCGTAGTGCCGGACATTGAATTTCCTTCCCTCTATGACAAAGACGAAGTAGGTGAAAGCCAGCAGGACAACGCCCTGCCCTGGGACAATATTCACAGCGTGCCGTTTAAATCCATGTCCGGCGTTAAGCAATTTGTGCCTATATTGACTGCGGAGCATGAGCTGCGTATCGCCAGTGACCCTGATTTTGTGCACCTGGTGGATACACTAGAGTTAAGCAACAGCTGGGATGCTGACAATGCTGTGTCGCTCGATATTGAAAAGCGTCGAGCACGGAGCCGCGACTGGGATAAGCGGCGCTTTATACTTGAGAATAAGCGCCGTAAGTTAAAAGGCCTTGAGCTCTACGCAGATCAAAAAGCCTGGAAAAGCGACAATAAAACCAGTGACGACGATGACACCGAAGCCGAGACTGTAGCTGAAGGCGATGACAATACTGAAGACGTCGCCAACGACAGTGACACCGCAGTGAGTAAAGAGGCACCTGAGGTGGCTCTAACCAACTCTAAAGATATTTCAGTCGTTGATGCGGCGGACGCTAAGACTGAGGAGGACGAAGAAGAAGAGGAAGATATAGCCGAGACTGATCCAATGCTCCAGGAAGCTGGCCATATTCTCGCCGATCAAATTCGCCTATTGGCAAAACCCACCAGTAAACAAATGATGGTGCGCTCACAGAAGGTCGACAAATAGCTATGACAGCACGAATTGTTTCATTTAACGTCAATGGTTTGCGCTCACGTATAGACCAGCTTGAGGCGATGATTAAGCAGCACTCGCCGGATATTATCGGCCTTCAGGAAACCAAGGTAAGCGATGAAGAGTTTCCTCATCAGGCGATTGCGGATCTCGGCTATCAGGTGAATTTCCACGGCCAAAAAGGCCACTATGGGGTTGCCCTGCTGAGTAAAGCGGAAGCCGTCGCCGTTACGCGTGGCTACCCCTCAGATGAAGAAGATGCACAGCGGCGTATGATTCACGGCGAGTATCTGATCAACGGTCAAACCGTACATGTGATTAATGGCTATTTCCCTCAGGGCGAAAGTCGCGCTCACCCGACAAAATTTCCTGCCAAAGAAAAGTTTTACGCTGACCTGCTCGTCTATTTAGATAACAACTTTAATCCAGAGGATCTGGTGGCTGTAATGGGCGATATGAATGTCGCCGCTGACGATATAGATGTGGGCATTAAGCCAGAGAATGCGAAGCGCTGGATCAAGACTGGCAAGTGTGCATTTCTTCCCGAAGAGCGGCAATGGCTTCAGAACCTACTCGATTGGGGCTTGCAGGATAGCTTTAGAGAGCAAAATTCTGGCGATAATAGCTACAGCTGGTTCGATTACCGAAGTAAAGGTTTTGACCTAGAGCCGAAGCGTGGCCTGCGTATAGATCTTATTCTGGCCTCGCCTTCACTGATGAAGCGAATTGCAGATACCGGCATAGACACCGAGGCCAGAGGTTTTGAAAAACCCTCGGATCACTGCCCTATTTGGGCTGATTTGCGTCTCTAAGCTGCTTTATAGCGTGCTCTGGTCATGGCGCGCTCTTAATAAAAAGGCTTTATGACTTAATACTTTCTAGCCCAGTTCTGACACAAAGCTTTCTAAAAAAAGCTTTCTAAAAAAAAGCTTTCTAGCCGAGAGCTTTCTAGATTAGCGGCAACCCCAGTCAACCAATCTCCCCCGCCACCGTTCAACAGAGCGACAGTCAATTAAGGAGATAAACATGCAACGGATTCTAACCATATTGACCCTCAGTGCTGGCTTGCTGGCGTTCCCGGCAACGGCGCTAGCCAAACCTGATCGAGCTGGGGCTGATCATAGCTATGAGCATAATAGCTATTCTACGCAAAGCCATGACAAACACCGACAGCAGGCTGATCGAAACCATCACCGCAAAGACAGCGATAGCAAGCATCATGCTAAAAAACATGCGTATAAAAAACATCAGAATAAAAAGTACCAAGATAAAAAGTACCAAGCTAAAAAGTACCAAGCTAAAAAGTACCGCGCCGAGACAATTAGGCAGCATAAACTGACAAGAAAATACCAAGATAGAATCGCCGCATTCAGCCATTTTGATGGCAATAATTACAATCACTGGCGCGACCGTCGCGACTATAAAGACTACCGCAGCTACAATAAGCACCTGGGCCACAGACAACGCCAGGGCTATCGAGAACTGCGCAAGCACTATTATAGTTCCAATCATGATCGCTACAGGACGCATTACCTGCGCTATCATCGTGGTCATAAACGCAACCATCACCAGCACGACGATAGTTACCTCGAATGGGTAACCACCATGCTTCTGCTAAATGAACTTTTAGATGATGACTACCGTTAACCCGGAATTGACCACTGCGGAACTGGAATTCGACCTTTTGTTACCAGAACCACAGAGGGCTCAGGCAAGCCCCGAAGGCAATTATATTGAGATCAATGTTACCGACAATTGCCGGGGTAATAGAAGCAGCACCATCGCCGAGGAAAATGAGTTTGAGCAAACGACCAATAACAAAACGATGCCCGGATTAGTGGCTAAGTCCGGGGAGGAATTGCCCGTCACTGAGGTCTCTATGGATGAATTTCTACAGAGTATTGAGCGCCGCGCCTTTCATATGGCAAGAATGGCCACAGGTAGCCGCGATGACGCGCTGGATATAGTGCAAGACGCGATGTTCAAACTGGTTGAGAAATACTCAGCCAAGAGCGCCAGCGAATGGCGACCACTATTTTACCAAATCTTAAACCGCAAAATTACTGATCACTATCGTCGCAATGCAGTTAAAAATAGGCTTTTTAGTCTCGCCAGTTTTGGCATGAAAGCCAGCGATGAAGGTGCGGACTTAATCGACCGCGCCGAGGGTCGTAAAAGCGACGGCCCCGATCAGACGGTTGCTCGGAACCTGCAAATGGACATACTTTCTAAGGCAGTTGCCCAGTTACCCGGACGTCAGCGTCAAGCCTTTATGCTACGCTGCTGGGACGGAATGAGCACTGCCATAACCGCTGAAACCATGGGCTGCAGCCAGGGTAGCGTTAAGACCCACTATTCTCGAGCCATGCATTCCCTGAGAGCCTCACTGGAGGATTACCGACATGAATAGTAATACAGAGCGCAGCTTGCAGGATCAGCTTGTCGCCTTGGAGCGAGACACTGCCAATGAAGACCTGTTTCGTCTAGCTCAGGGACGCAACAATGCCCTGCAGCAAAAGCACAGGAAGACCAGTTCAATACTCTGGCCAGCACTGGCAACCTCTATGGGGTCGGCGCTACTGATCGCCCTGCTCTATGCACCTACAGGTTCGCTACTCTCCCCCGAACGAGAAATCATTGGGGACGATTATTACTCAGAACTGGCTGAGGAGAACTTCGATCTCTACGACGACTTAGAATTTTATGATTGGTTAGCGGATATGGAGAGCTAATCAACCAGCTTATGAAGGGCGCTTTATTAAACAGCCTCTAATAAAGAGACTGAAAACAAAGAGCCCGAAATAAAGAACCTGAAACAAGGCGTCTGGAATAAAGAACCCGAAACAAAGAGACTGGAATAAAGAGACTGGAATAAAGAGACAGATGATGAAACACAAGCGATTAACAACATTAGCTCTACTCGCCGCACTGGTCTGCTTCGCCCTGCCCGTCGCGGCTGATCAGCACAGTGACAAACCGATCCCCTGGCAGGACTTGCCGGCTGATGCACGCAGCGCACTGGCACCCATGGCAGATCGCTGGGACCAACTAAAACCCCGGCAGCAGCAGCGTCTATTGCGAAAAGTCGGCAACAAAAAGTTTAAACAGGGTGCTGATCGCTGGAAAAATCTCTCACCAGAGGAGCGCGAACGCATTAGACAATCTCGCGGCCGCTTTAAGGAGTTGCCCCCGGAGAAGCGTAAAGAGCTGCGCCAGCGATGGGAGAATATGTCTGAAGACGAACGCCAAGAAGCGACTAATGCGCGGCGTGCTCTTAAGCATTATCCGCCCCAAAAACGCCATCGTCTTCTTGAAGAACTGCGCAACCTTCCGCCGCAAGAGCGCCGAGCCAAATTAGAGAAGCTGGCAAATAAACACCTTGATAATAAAGAACGCAAGAACAAAGAGCCTAAGGGTAAAAAGCCTAAGGATAAAAAGCCTAAGGATAGAAAACCTAACAAGACAGAATAGCCAATTGAAAAATCCGTGACAAAAAAAAGACCCCAACGGGGTCTTTTTTATTACTGCTCAACTAAACACATAATCAGATTGATTAGAGCGCTGCGTCAAGCTCAGGCAGTGCAGTAAATAGATCTGCAACCAACCCGTAATCAGCAACCGAAAAGATCGGCGCTTCTTCATCTTTGTTAATCGCAACAATCACCTTGCTGTCTTTCATACCCGCCAGATGCTGAATCGCACCAGAGATACCAACGGCAACATAGAGGTCAGGAGCAACGATCTTACCCGTTTGACCCACCTGCATATCATTGGGTACAAAGCCTGCGTCAACGGCAGCGCGAGATGCACCAACGCCAGCGCCGAGCTTGTCGGCAATGCTATAGATCATGCTGAAATTGTCACCGTTGCCCATACCGCGGCCACCGGATACAACAATCTTCGCTGCAGTCAATTCAGGACGATCTGACTTGGCGACTTCTTCGCCTTTAAACTCAGACTTGCCTGCATTGTGAGCTGAAGCAACTGCTTCGATAGAGGCAGAGCCACCCTCGGCAGGTGCAGCATCAAAGGCTGTACCACGAACGGTCAGGACTTTTATCGCATCACTACTCTGCACTGTGGCAATAACGTTTCCTGCATAGATTGGACGCTTAAAAGTGTCGGCACTAACCACTGCGCTAATTTCAGAGATAGCCTGAACATCCATCAATGCGGCAGCGCGAGGTAATATATTTTTAATCGTTGTAGTGGCCGTTCCCAGCACGTGGCTGTAAGTGGCACCCACTTCAGCAATCAATGGCGCAACATTCTCAGCCAGTTGATGTCCGTAAGCGGCATTATCTGCAACCAATACTTTGCTAATACCGGCTACCTGAGCAGCTTGCTCAGCAACGGCCTGACAGTCACTGCCAATAACCAGAATATCAATATCGCCGCCAATAGCTTGGGCTGCGGTAACGGAGTTCAAAGTAGCAGGCTTAAGGCTGCTGTTGTCGTGTTCAGCGATAACTAAAATACTCATGAGATCACCTTCGCTTCGTTTTTAAGTTTGTCTACTAGCATGGCTACATCTTCTACCTTGATACCGGCTTGACGCTCAGCGGGCAATTCAACGCCCAGCAAGGTGACGCGAGGAGTAATATTTACACCCAAATCATCTGGAGTCTTTACATCCAATGGCTTGCGCTTGGCTTTCATAATATTCGGCAGCGAGGCATAACGCGGCTCGTTTAAACGCAGGTCAGAAGTCACAATAGTCGGTAGCGTCAGCTCAAGAGTCTGCAGACCACCGTCTACTTCGCGAATAACAGTGGCTTTGCCATCGTCAAAGCTCAGTTCAGAAGCGAAGGTCGCCTGCGAACAATCTAACAGCGCAGCGAGCATTTGACCGGTTTGGTTGTTATCACCGTCAATGGCTTGCTTGCCCATTAAAATAAGGTCTGGAGATTCAGCATCGCAGACGGCTTTCAAGCACTTGGCAATCGCCAGTGGCTCAAGAGATTCATCAGTCTCAACCAGAATGGCGCGGTCTGCACCCAGAGCCAGTGCGGTACGCAACTGCTCTTGGCACTGCTTAGCACCAACTGAAACAGCAATCACTTCAGTGGCTATACCTTTTTCGGCAAGGCGCACTGCTTCTTCAACAGCGATCTCACAGAATGGGTTAATCGACATTTTGACATTGGCCAAATCAACATCTGAACCGTCAGACTTGGGCCTTACTTTAACGTTGTAATCAACAACGCGCTTTACAGCGACCAGAACTTTCATGGTTTTCCTTCTACATAGCTGAATAAAAAAGGGGATTTGAGACGCCGGGCAGCAGTGCTGCGTGAGGTCCAATTTCGAGGGGTTATAGTGCCTAGTTGGGCCTGATAAATCAAGCAACCGCGCGGTCTAAATCGACCGGCGAGTCAGCTTGGACGGCCGGTCATTGTTATAAATTATGGTTATCAATATTCGCTATAGCTATGACCATATGATGCTTGTAAAATACGCGCAATTATTACTGCTTTGGGGAGAATAAGTGTGGAACGCGAGTATATGGATTACGACGTCGTCATCGTTGGTGCCGGCCCTTCAGGTCTGGCTGCAGCATGTCGACTGAAGCAGGTTAACGCTGATATATCAGTCTGTGTGGTAGAGAAAGGTTCGGAAGTAGGGGCGCATATTTTGTCCGGTGCTGTATTCGAACCCACCCCGCTCAATGAGCTTTTCCCCGAGTGGAAAGAAATGGGTGCCCCACTGCTGACTCCGGTCACTGAAGACGACATCTTTGTCTTTACCGGTGCCACCAAGCGTATCAAGGTGCCGGGACTGTTCGCACCTAAAACCATGCACAATGATGGCAACTACGTCATCAGCCTTGGCAAACTCTGCCGCTGGTTAGCCGAGCAAGCTGAGAACCTGGGTGTCGAGGTCTTTCCTGGCTTTGCCGCTGCAGAGATTCTCTATGGCGAGAACAACGAAGTGCTGGGCATTGCCACTGGTGACATGGGTATAGGTCACAATGGCGAGCAGAAAGGCTCTTATATGCAGGGCATGGAGCTGCGTGGAAAGTACACGCTCTTCTCCGAAGGTTGTCGCGGTAGCCTCGGCAAGCAGCTGATTGCTAAGTACCAGCTCGACGCTGGCAAAGATCCTCAGCACTACGGTCTGGGTATTAAAGAGTTGTGGACCATTCCCGCTGATCAACACAAGCCTGGTCTGGTTGTTCACTCTGCCGGCTGGCCTCTTGATGAAAGCAAATCACTGGGTGGCGGTTTCTTGTACCACCTAGAAGACAACCAAGTTGCCGTAGGTTTGATTACTAATCTTTCCTACACCAACCCCCACCTCAGCCCCTATGACGAGTTTCAGCGTTACAAGCACCACCCTGAAATCGCCAAATACTTGCAGGGCGGCACGCGCATAACCTATGGCGCCCGTGCACTGCTAAAAGGTGGCCTGCAGTCTCAGCCAAAGATGTCCTTCCCCGGTGGAATATTGATTGGTGATGACGCTGGCACCCTGAACTTTGCCAAAATCAAAGGCAGCCACACGGCCATGAAGTCTGGCATGGTTGCAGCAGAAACTGTTGCCGAAGCACTGGCGGCTGAAAAAGCGAATACTGATCTGCTGGAATACGCAGATGCTTACAAGAACTCTTGGGCTTACAAAGAGCTGCATATGCAACGTAACTTTGGTCCAGCTCAGCACAAGTTTGGCAATATTATTGGCTCGGCTTACGCCTTTATTGACATCAACATCTTTAACGGCATGCTGCCTTGGACTTTATCTGACAAGGTTGCTGATCACGAGACCCTGAAGCCTGCAAGTGAATGCGCTAAAATCGACTATCCCAAGTACGATGGCAAGCTCAGCTTCGATAAGGCCTCATCGGTGTTTATGTCGAACACCAACCACGAAGAAGATCAGCCCTGCCATCTGGTATTGGCCGATCCGGATCTGCCGATTAGTAAAAATCTTGAACTCTACGATGAACCAGCACAGCGTTACTGTCCTGCTGGAGTCTATGAGGTGGTTGCCAATGATGACGGCAGTCAGCGCTTCCAGATCAATGCCCAGAACTGTGTGCACTGTAAGACCTGCGACATTAAGGAACCCAGCCAGAATATTAACTGGGTGGTGCCTGAAGGTGCCGGCGGACCGAATTATCCGAACATGTAAGATGGAAAGTTTGTGCCACTAGATCAATGCCCGTATTCAAGATGCGGGCATTTTTTTTGGCTGGCTTTTAATTGACTTGAGACTGGTTTACGGATGGTTTAAGGACGCTTAGAAAGTGCTTTAGACGCTGCCGAGAATAAAGCGTTCACCCATACTGCTAATGCTTAGCTCGCTATTCTCTCCATCGCCCGACTCTACCGCCCAGTCAACGATCTCGTAGAACACATTGCGGCTTAGTAGCGCCTGCAGATTGCGCCGCACTAGTACCAGCGGCAGCGGGTCTTCGGAGCAGGGAAAGGCTTGCATCGCCAGAGGATGTTGGCGGTCGACGATAACCACATCGCCAGTGCGGGTGGTCAGCTTGACAGCCTGATAGCCATCGCGGGTTTCACGTTCCGCCGAAATCACAAACAGGGGTGCAACTTCCACCTGGATGCGCCACTTCTCAACCGGTGTCACGAGGAAATAATCGCCCTCTTCAAGCACCAGTATTGAGGCGAAAAGTTTGACCATTGCCGGACGCTTAATTTCGCCACCTTCATGAATCCAGCGACCTTCGCGGTCGATGATCATATCCATGTCACCGCTAAGTTTCGGCTTCCATAGATGCACAGGGGGGAGTGAAGCAGAGGCAGTGTCTTGAGATGCCAGTAAATCGGCAAACAGAGTGTCTAACTTGTCAGTCACTTGGGGCGCTGCTGCTTGCCAGCGTCGGGTAAGTTAAGCGCTTTGGTGATGGACTTAGTCGTTGTAGGATCGCGGTACTGACCACTGTTGCCAATAGTGACGCCAACTCCCGTGATAAATTTCATCAAGTCAGCGCTATCGAGACGATAGTTCCAACTGCGACTGAAACAGAGCTCTACTGCACCCTGGGCCAGGGCCCAGCAAGCTAGGTAATGATAGTGCGGCGGAACATCTTCGAGCACGCCCCGCTCAATCAGGCGTGTGATCATACTGTTAAGAGAATCTTCATTGGAACGTCGCATAGCATGCAACTGATCCAGTTGGTCAGACACATCGGCAGCATCAATCAAGCGAACTTCGAGATGTTGAACCAGGCGATCGAGCTCCGGCCGCGCTAGACGCGACTCGAAATAAGCTTTCGCTGCAGCACCGGATTCACCGGCCTCTGCTTCGGCTATACCTTCAGCCAAACGTTTAGTAATGCTCTCTTCATAGTCGAGCATGATGCGCACAAGAATTTCGTTTTTGGTGAGGAAGTGCTTGTAGACCGTGCCCTTTCCAATTCCCGCCTTGGCAGCGATGCTGGAGACCGTAACCCGATCTATACCCTCGGATAAAAATAGCGACAGCGCAGCGTCGATAATCTTTTGCTCTCGATTAAGAAAGATCTTTTTCTTTTCGCGAATTCGATCTGCACTGGAGGATTTACTATTCATATACGGACATTGGTCAGTCAACCTTGTGGAATACCATTAGAAACCGAAAGCCTTTCAATAACAACGCCTAAAGGCTCAGCTCTCGGTTACTGGCGCGAATAAACTCGTTCTTCAAGTCTGCGAAGGTCTGTACTGCAGGAAACTGCGGGAATTCAGCAATCACATTCTCCGGCGCATGAAACAAAATCCCAGCGTCAGCCTCAGCCAGCATCGTCGTATCATTATACGAGTCGCCGGCAGCAATGGTTCTGTAATACATGCTTTTAAAGCCGACAATAGCCTGTCGCTTGGGGTTGGCTTGGCGCAGGTGGTAGTTGATCACCGTGCCATCATCGGCGGTCTCAAGCTTGTGACAGAGCAGAGTCGGATAGCCGAGCTGCTTCATCAGGGGGCTGGCAAACTCATAAAAGGTGTCTGAGAGAATAACCACCTGGAAACGCTCACGCAGCCAATCGACAAATTCGATGGCTCCTGGCAGTGGTTCTAGGGTGGCAATGACGTCTTGAATTTCATTTAGACCCAGGCCGTGCTCACGGAGTATATCCAGGCGATAGCGCATCAGTACATCGTAGTCTGGCTCGTCGCGGGTGGTCTTCTTTAAGGCTTCTATACCAGTTTTTTCAGCAAAGGCGATCCAAATTTCCGGGACCAAAACCCCCTCGAGATCAAGGCATGCAATTTCCACAGATATAACTCCTCGTTATTCAAATTTGACTGCACTTTACGTGGTTCCAAAGACCGGCGCAATTACCAACTGGCTGGATAAAAAGTTATAAGGCTATAGCCGCTTATTATTTTTACTAATTAGCCGGTTTTGCTATAGTGCCGCCCTTTACAACCTATCGGAAAACCCTACATGAGCTCGATCACAAACATCGTTGATATAGACAGTGAACTGGCAACCCAGTCGCCACAAGAAATCCTTCGCTACGCACTGGAGAACTTTGACAACATTGCCATCTCGTTCAGCGGCGCAGAAGATGTAGTGCTGATCGATATGGCGTATAAAATCCGCAAAGATATTCAGGTGTTCTCTCTGGATACAGGTCGCCTTCATGCTCAAACGTACCGCTTTATTGAAGCCGTGCGCAACCACTACGATATTAAAATCGATCTGGTCATGCCCGAAGCCGCTAAAGTAGAAAAGTTAGTCAAAGAAAAAGGGTTGTTTAGCTTCTATCAGGATGACCACAAAGAATGCTGTGGCGTACGCAAGATTGCCCCACTGCGCAAGCAGCTATTGACCGTCGATGCTTGGATCACTGGCCAGCGTCGCGATCAGAGCCCCGGTACTCGCGCTGCCGTACCTGCTATCCAGGACGATAAAGCCTTTGCTCGCCCAGATGACAGCCTGACCAAGTTTAATCCCCTGGCTAACTGGACCTCAAAGCAGGTCTGGGATTATATTCGTGCCAACGACGTTCCCTACAACGAGCTCCATGACGAAGGCTTTGTCAGCATTGGCTGTGAGCCTTGCACTCGCCCTACTGGCCCAGGTCAGCACGAGCGCGAAGGCCGCTGGTGGTGGGAAGAGGCAACAATGAAAGAATGTGGTCTGCACGCCGTTAACATCAGCAAGTAAAAATGCTCTAGAGGAGATAAGTATGAAAATCACCATGGTCAAAAAAATCTTTGCCGATGGTTCTCCATGTAAAAAATGTGGTGAAGTTGAAGACAAGATGCGCGCGGCGGGACAGCTCGAGCGCATCGATCACATTGTTATTGCCGATGAGTCGAATGATCAATCTGAAGGCATGCTACTGGCTGCCGAGCATGCTGTCGACCGCGCCCCATTCTTTATTGTCGAGCGGGATGGTGAGCCAGCTAAGATTTATACCGTCTACTTTAAGTTTGTTAAAGAAGTGCTCGACGCTGAAACCAGCGAAGAGGACGAAATTGCAGAAATCATGAACGATGTTGATCTGGATTTTTTGTAAACGGGCTTCTTGACAGAGGCTTTTTAACAGTGACTTTTTAATAGAGCTACTTGTCTTAAACACCACCTCTTCCTGCAAAGCTTGTCTCTTGCCGCTGCCTTTTAGCAGAGGCAACCCTACTCAGGCGGTTTGCCTCCCGCCGCTGCTGGCGCGTCTTCCTATAATCATAAGCCCCTTTTTTCTAGCAAACCGGCAATTTCATATTGGCGAAGTATTCTAACTGCGCCTCTTTACTGGGCAGCGCCATGGCTTCGTCCACTACTGTGCGTGTCAGGTGCGGTGCGAAGGCATGAATAAAATCATACATATAACCC
>CAJQJT010000080.1 GCA_905478725.1 uncultured Pseudomonadales bacterium | reverse complement strand
CCCAAGATGAGAATGCTTTTTATGTCAGTTCTTTTTGGCATGTCTTCTCCGAAAGCGACTAGCGTCGATCTTCCATTAACTTGATAAAGTGTTCAAATAAGGATGCTGCGTCGTGTGGGCCGGGGCTGGCTTCAGGATGACCCTGAAAGCTGAATGCCGGCTTGTCGGTGCGCTGAATACCCTGCAAGCTGCCGTCAAATAGCGAGCGGTGCGTGGCTATCAGATTATCCGGAAGGTTCTCTTCATCCACTGCAAAACCGTGGTTCTGGCTGGTGATCATGACGACGTTGCCGGCGAGATCTTTAACTGGGTGGTTAGCACCGTGGTGACCAAATTTCATCTTCACGGTTTTAGCACCTGAGGCCAGTGCTAGCAATTGATGGCCCAGGCAAATTCCGAAAACCGGAATATCGGTTTCGAGGATTTCGCGGATCGCTTCAATAGCGTAGTCACAGGGCTCTGGATCGCCAGGACCGTTCGACAGGAAAATGCCATCTGGCTGCATGGCCAACACTTCGCTAGCTGGCGTTTTAGCCGGCACAACGATCAGCTCGCAGTCGAGATCAATCAGCATGCGCAGAATATTGCGCTTCACACCGTAGTCGTAAGCAACCACTTTGTATTTTGTACTGGCTGGATCCTGAGGCTTGTGACCTACACCCAATTCCCAACTGTGTTCAGACCATTGGTAGGTGGTTTCGGTGGTGACCTCTTTGGCCAGATCCATACCTTTGAGACCCGCAAAACCACGAGCTGCTGCTAGAGCCGTTTCGTCGTCCACAGTGCCGGCCATAATGCAGCCGCTCTGAGCACCGCTTTCACGGAGTATACGAGTCAATTTGCGCGTATCTATGTCAGCTATACCGAGGATATTACTATCCTTGAGATAGTCATCTAGACCTTGCTGACTACGAAAGTTGGAGACCATTAAAGGTAAGTCACGGATCACCAAACCAGCCGCCCAGATTCTATCCGACTCAGCATCTTCGTCATTGACGCCGACGTTGCCGATATGGGGATAGGTTAGGGTTACGATTTGTTGAGCGTATGAGGGATCAGTAAGGATTTCCTGATACCCGGTGAGGGCAGTATTGAAGACTACTTCACCAACAGAGATTCCATCCGAACCGATGGCAGTTCCTCTGAAAATTGTTCCGTCTGCTAGCGCAAGTACGGCTTCCCGGTGAGTCTGGGAATTCACACAACCTCCTAATTATTTTACGTGTAACGTAGACCTGAAGTCAGGCAACTCCGATTACGGCATCAGTAGCTTGTGAATATGTGCAAAAAAGCGAGATGAAACTCTTAGTCTCACCTCGCTAAATATAATATTCTGCTGTGCTCTAACCTCTCGGAACGAGACCACATGTTAGCAGTGGTGTTAGGCAGGCATTCTATGGAAAAGAGCGTATTTTGTCCATCACTGATGTAACTATTTTACACCTAGACCAGGCGACTATTTAAGTCCCAGCACATCCTGCATATCAAATAGGCCTGAGTCCTTTTGCGACAACCATAGGGCCGCCCTGACCGCACCGCGGGCAAAGGCCAGACGGCTAGAGGCTTTGTGGGTAATCTCTACGCGTTCACCTTCGCCAGCAAATAAAACAGTGTGGTCGCCGACAATATCGCCGCCGCGCACTGTGGCAAAGCCGATAGTCTCGTGATCACGGGCACCGGTGTGGCCTTCGCGACCGTAGACAGCGACCTTCTTGAGGTCGCGACCCGCTGCACTGGCTACTGCTTCGCCCAGAGACAATGCCGTGCCTGAGGGGGCATCTACCTTGTGACGGTGATGGGCTTCAAGAATTTCAATGTCAGTTTCATCAGCGAGAACTTTTGCCGCGAGCTCAGCCAACTTAAAGCACAGATTGACGCCAGTGGAAAAGTTCGAGGCCATGCAGATAGAGCTAGTGGCTGCGGTGGTTGATACCTGAGCTAACTGCTCAGCATCCAAACCGGTGGTGCCAATAACCATTTTTTTGTTGTGCGCGGCACAGAAGGCAGCATTGGCTGCCGTGGCACTGGGCACACTAAAGTCGATAAGCACGTCGAACTGGTCGGCCACGTCGCTGATGGCGCTAACCACTAGAATGCCATTTTTACCTACACCGGCCAACTCACCGGAATCAACGCCAACCAGAGAACTTTCTGGACGCTCCAGGGCTACTGTCAGCTCAGCGCCGCCGTTCAACAAAATAGCGTCAATCAAGGCCTTGCCCATGCGGCCGCCGGCTCCGGTAATCGCTATTCTGTTCATGGTCTTATCCTATAACTGTTGGTCATTTCGCTACTTTAGCGACGAGTCGCCGTTAACAAGCTCGGTATATTACGCCGATCGATTTTAGCTGGTCAAATTATCGAAGAACTTCTTGACCCCATCGAACCAGTTACTGCTGCGTGGCGAGTGCTTGCTCTTGCCATCCAGGCTCTCTTCAAACTTTTTCAACAGGTCGCGCTGCTCAGCACTGAGATTGATCGGCGTTTCCAATACCACTCTGCAGAGCAGATCACCGGTTCCACCACCGCGAACTGGGGCAACGCCCTTGCCTCGCAGACGGAACAGTTTGCTGCTCTGAGTTTCCGCAGGAATTTTCAACTTAACTTTGCCCGACAGAGTCGGCACTTCAAGCTCACCACCCAGGGCAGCCTGAGCAAAACTAATCGGTACTTCACAGTGCAGGTTGGCGTCATCGCGAACAAATATCGGATGATCACGTACTACCATCTGTACATAGAGGTCGCCCGGAGGACCACCCTGAGGACCGGCTTCGCCTTTACCGCCAAGACGGATTCGATCACCCGTATCAACGCCGGCAGGGATTTTCACTGACAGAGTCTTTTGTTCTTCGATAACACCTTGACCATGACAGCTGCCACAGGGATCAGAAATCATCTGACCGCGACCGCGACACTGAGGACAGGCTTGCTGTACTGAGAAGAAACCCTGGGACATGCGCACCTGACCAGCACCACCACAGGTAGTACAGGTCACTGGAGAAGACCCTCTGCGAGCGCCGGTACCATCACAGGGATCGCATGGGCTGAGAGTGGGTACGTCGATCTGTACGGTTTTACCGCGTACGGCATCTTCGAGATCTAACTGCAGGTCATAGCGCAGATCGGAACCGCGAGCTGGACCGCCGCGACCTCCACCGCCGCCACCAAATATGTCGCCGAAAACATCACCAAAGACATCGCCGAATCCACCACCGCCGCCACCGCGTTGACCGCCGCCGCTGTTGCCATCGACACCAGCGTGACCATAGCGATCATAGGCTGCTTTTTTGTCATCGTCCCCAAGAATCTCGTAAGCTTCTTGGGCTTCTTTAAACTTGTCTTCGGCATCCGCGCCTTCGGGATTGCGGTCCGGGTGAAACTTCATCGCTACGCGCCGAAAAGCCTTTTTAATTTCGGCAGCTGAGGCACCTTTGTCCACACCCAATACTTCGTAGTAATCGCGTTTAGCCATAACTTAATTCTTTATTCCAATCTGTAGCCAATATGATTAGGCGCGGGACTTTGCCCGCGCCTAATTAAAGTAGAAAAAACGACCGAAGACTTATTTCTTGTCTTCGCTCTCTTCTACTGTTTCTTCTTTCTCATCTTTCACTTCTTCGAACTCAGCATCCATTGCGTCGTCGCCAGCAGCCTGTTCGCCGCCTTGTGCCTGGCCAGCTTCAGCCTGTTCGGCGTAGAGCTTTTGCGCTAGAGCGGCAGAGGCTTCAGAGAGCACTTTAGTCGCAGCTTCAATGGCGTCGTTGTCTTCGCCCTGAACGGCTTCTTCAACACCTTTAATAGCGGCTTCAATTGCTGTCCTCTCTTCTTCTGAGGCTTTGTCGCCAGCATCTTCAAGCGTTTTCTTAGCAGCGTGAGCTAGGCCATCAGCTGTGTTGCGAGCCTGAACCAAATCAGCGAACTTCTGATCGTCAGCGGCATTGGCTTCAGCATCTTTAACCATTGCATCGATTTCTTCATCAGAGAGACCTGAAGACGCTTTAATAATAATCGACTGCTCTTTACCCGTAGCCTTGTCTTTAGCGCCTACATGCAGGATACCGTTGGCATCGATGTCGAAGGTCACTTCAATCTGTGGCATGCCGCGTGGCGAAGGTGGTATATCAGCCAGGTCAAAACGACCCAGTGATTTGTTTCCTGTAGCCTGTTTGCGCTCGCCCTGAACCACGTGAATGGTTACAGCAGTTTGGTTGTCGTCAGCGGTTGAGAAGATCTGTGATTTCTTAGTAGGAATCGTCGTGTTCTTCTCGATCACTGGCGTGGCAACACCACCCATAGTTTCAATACCCAAGCTCAGCGGCGTTACGTCGAGCAGCAGCACGTCGGTCACATCACCGGCCAGTACCGCACCCTGAAGAGCAGCACCAACGGCAACCGCTTCGTCTGGGTTAACATCTTTACGTGGCTCTTTGCCGAAGAACTCAGTCACTTTCTCCTGAACCTTAGGCATGCGCGTCTGACCACCAACAAGAATGATCTCGTCGATTTCGCCAACAGATTTGCCAGCATCTTTCAGGGCAATTCGCAGTGGTGCCAGTGAACGTTCAATCAGATCTTCAACCAGTGATTCCAACTTGGTGCGTGTCAGTTTGACAACCAAGTGCTTAGGACCTGTTGCATCAGCAGTGATGTAAGGCAGATTGACTTCAGTTTGCTGACTTGAAGAGAGCTCGATTTTAGCTTTTTCAGCAGCTTCTTTAAGACGCTGCATGGCCAGTGGATCACCGTGAATATCAATGCTGCTCTCACGCTTAAATTCAGCAGATAAATATTCGATCAGGCGCATATCAAAGTCTTCACCACCAAGGAACGTGTCGCCGTTGGTTGCCAGAACTTCAAATTGCTTTTCACCGTCGACATCGGCGATTTCAATAATCGAGATATCAAAAGTACCGCCACCGAGATCGTAAACCGCAACTACACGATCGCCTGCCTCCTTATCAATACCGTAGGCCAGTGCTGCAGCTGTTGGCTCATTAATAATACGCTTGACGTCGAGACCAGCAATACGGCCAGCATCTTTAGTCGCCTGACGCTGGGAATCGTTAAAGTAAGCAGGAACAGTAATAACCGCTTCTGTGACTTTCTCGCCGAGGTAGTCTTCAGCGGTCTTCTTCATTTTCTTAAGGATCTCAGCAGAGATCTGCGGTGCTGCTTTGCTGTCGCCTTTGACTTCGACCCAAGCATCACCGTTGTCCGCTTTAACAATTTTGTACGGCACCATTTTGATGTCTTTTTGCACAACATCGTCTTCAAAGCGGCGTCCGATCAGACGTTTTACCGCATAGACAGTGTTGTGTGGGTTGGTCACTGCCTGGCGCTTGGCCGACTGTCCAACTAAGATTTCGCCCTCATCGGTGTAAGCTACAACCGATGGAGTGGTGCGAGCACCCTCTGAATTTTCTATTACTTTGGGTTTATCGCCTTCAAGGACTGCAACACAAGAGTTGGTCGTTCCGAGGTCGATTCCGATAATTTTGCCCATCAGTTATATCTCCATTACTTTTCTGTAAAGCCTGTTGCCAGGGTTGGTCATTAATTGTTTGTGTTCTTGTTTACATAGGTGGGTGCTAGTTGCACAAATTCAAGGGCTGAACAATTTTTTGTTCGCTGTCGCCTGTCATTAAGGTGCCTTTGACACGATCACCATGGCCGGTCGAATCAGACGCCCATTCAGGGTGTAACCCTTCTGGAAAACATCCATCACTGTATTGGGCTCGAGATCAGGATTGGGCACCATAGATACCGCCTGATGCAGGTTGGCATCAAAGGGCTGGCCCGCGGGATCGATTGGCTCAATCTTGAAGCGCACTAGGACATCGACAAAACTTTTTAGGGTCAATTCGATACCTTCGGCTACGGCTTCTTGGCTCTCGTCATCCACCGAGATTGCACTCAGGGCACGCTCGAGGTTGTCGACTACCGGCAATAGATCA
>CAJQJT010000079.1 GCA_905478725.1 uncultured Pseudomonadales bacterium | reverse complement strand
ATTATTAAAGATAAGTTTGCCCCACCGAAGGAAGTGACTCACCAGACAGTGAGAGATAAGTATCGCTTGGTTTCCCGTCACGACCGTATCGGTCGTATGGCCGATACTCAAGATTTTGATAATCTGGTTTTCCCTCTGGATCGTTTTTCACCTGCGCTGCTCGAAGAGTTACAGAAGGTTGCCGCCTCAACTATTGAAATTCGCGGTGACAAGTTGGTGATCAAACACCTCTACACTGAACGCTATATGACGCCGCTGAATATCTATTTAGAGTCGGCCAGCGACGATGAGATTCGCAGCGCTATGGAAGAGTACGGCAACTGTATTAAACAGCTAGCCGCAGCGAATATCTTTCCCGGTGATATGCCACTTAAAAACTTTGGTGTCACCCGTCACGCCCGCGTGGTGTTTTACGATTACGATGAAATTGCTGCGCTCACCGACTGTAACTTCCGCAAGATTCCTCAGCCCCGCACTGAAGAGGAAGAGATGCAGGCTGGCACCTGGTACACAGTGGGTCCAGACGATATTTTTCCAGAAGAATTCCGACTGTTCTTTTCAGGCAATACTAAAGCCCGCAAGATGTTCGAAGAGATGCACAGTGATCTCTACGATGTGGATTTTTGGCAGGGCCTACAGGAGAAAATTCGCGATGGCTTTGTGCTCGACGTATTTCCCTATCGTCGTGCCAAGCGTTTTGATCGCGGTAAAGAGTCTGGTCTTGAGGTGTTTTCTGACTAGCCACCAATGTGGTTAGCGCAGTGGCAGCTCTGTGACCTGGGTTCCTGAACGCAGCTCCAGGCTGTCGCTATTAATGGCTTCAATCATCCAGTTTGAATCTAACTTATCGCCCACATGGTAAATACTTTCACCGACAAAAATTCGGTTTAGTCGTGAGCCGCTGCGAATAAAGATATGGCCGGTAATACTCACGTCAGGCAGTGCTGTATTCAACACTGGCGCAGGAGTAACTACAGGATTGTCACTTGGCGATGGCTCAACTATTTCTGCAACCATTTGCGTTTCAAGCGCTTTTTCAACGTCTAATACAGCAGCGGCAGAATCCCTCTCCACTTGCGGCGACAGGTTTGAGAACCCGTAAAATAGTCCTCCTGCAATCACCACAATGGCCACTGGCAACCAATATGCCCCATAGCTTGTTGCGGTTTTTTCATAGGGGTCCCAGCCAGAGTTTACAAAATCATCGAGATCTTCAGGCTCTTCCCGCAATCTATCGTGCTCGGCTTTTTTTAGGGCATTGAGAATATAAGACATTAGTTGGCCTCTCTTGACTCAGCTTCTCTAAACTCAACTTCTCGGAGAAGCGGAACATCTTCACCGCTTAACTGGGCCAAACGCATCAGTGTCTCGCGCCCTAAAATCCCGTCAGCCACCAGACCCTGCTGCCGCTGAAAACCCAACACCTGCTGTGCTATTGCCGCAGTGTAACGGCCGCCACTAATAATGATATCGCTACTGTTATCCAGAGAGGCTAGCTGTACCTGAAGCCAATCGACCAACTCAGGATTACTCATATTTCCAGTGCCATTATTAGTTGAGTTCAATGGCGAGACGTAGCTCTGGGGCGGCCGCCACAAATAAAGATAACTGCCATTCCAGCGCTGCTGAAAATCCTCCACCGGGATATCTACAGTACCTTGCCGATTCTGTAATCTGATATCGCTGACACCCAACTGTTCTAGAACATAGGATTTTAAATAACCGCTTTCTTCTAACAGCCAAACTATCCCAGGACGGTTGATTTGCTCCAGGGTAGCCATATCAGCAGAGCTGATTTTTTCGCTGCGCAGCATAGTCAGGCTGGCAACTGCTGCGAGTTCTTCTTCACTGTAAACATCTTCAGCATTGGCACCCCAGAGGGCCAAGAGACCCACAAATGGATTCGCACTGGCCTGCGAGACTGGCTGTTCTGTTTGGATACTAACTTGCTGCTCTACTGAAGTCTCGTCAATCGACTCTGGTAGCAACGGCGCTAAGCCGTTTTCCAACACCTCATCAAAAAGGACCGCTGGCCGGTCATTAAAGGCACTGAGCGGTTGGTCTCTAACAGCCTGGAGCGACGGATCAATAACAGTCGCAAGCAATTCTTCCTGGGCATCCAATTGTACTGTTGCCGGAAAAACTCGCTTTAATAATTCGGGAGGAGCTAGCTTATATATCAGTCCAGCACCCAACACCAAGGCGACAACCATTCCCAACAACCAGAATTTTTTGCCTGAGTAGCTTGTTGGCTCGCTGAGAATTTCACTGGCGGCTTGCTTGACCAACTTTGGCGAGACTGTCTGTGCGCCGGTGGAATAAGCTGCGACCAAAGACTGGTGACAAACTAAATTAATCAGCCGCGGCACACCACCAGTAAGGCGGAATAAAACCGCCGCACAGCCGCTGTCAAAGATCGCTCGTTTGGCGCCAGCGCGGTGCAGTCGGTGATTGATATAGTTGGACAGATCATCTTTATCCAAGGGGGACAGATGAAATCGGGAGACCACTCGCTGATTTAACTGACGCAATTCCTGTTGCGCAAGGATATCCAACAACTCGGGCTGACCGACTAACAATATGTGTAGAAGTTTATGGGTACTGGTTTCAAGGTTACTCAGCAGTCGAAGAGTTTCCAACACTTCAGGGGTCAGATTCTGGGCTTCTTCGAGAACAATTAAGGTCTTTTTCCCCTCCGCGTGGGCGGCGAGCAAATTGCGATTTAGCGCGTCTATGCACTGCTTCGTAAACGACTGCTTAGTCAGGGACAACTCGGAGGCATTGGGCAGATCTACATCCAACTCATCACAGATACTGGCCAGTACATCGGCAACATTGAGCTTGCTGTTGAGAATATAGGCAACCCGCACATGGGGAGGAATGCGCTTGATCATGGTGCGGGTCAAGGTGGTCTTACCTGTGCCCACTTCGCCAGTGAGCAAAATAAACCCACCTTCGCGATCGAGACCATATTTTAAATGGGCGACCGCTTGGCGATGGTAGATGCTGGGATAGAGAAACCCGGGATCAGGAACTATCGAGAATGGCTCTCGGGCAAGGGCAAAATGTTGCAGATAGATGCTCATAGCGCCTCAGGTCTGTCTTAATATTAGTTTTGGTCCTGCCCTTGATTGATAAACTCGTCGAGCATTGGCTGAATCGAGCCGTTCTGTTCACTGTCCATATCACGCTTGATCAGATGGCGGTATTTACTGTCAGACAGCTTGCGCGCATCTTCCGCGGTGCGAATAATCGTTGGGCGAATAAACATCATTAATACGGATTGCGAATCCGTTTTACTGGTCGAGCGGAACAGACGGCCAAGCAACGGAATATCGCCGAGTAATGGTACCTTTGTAGCACTGCCACCAGTCTGGTCTTCAATTAATCCACCGAGAATCAACATCTCGCCATCCTGAATTAATACATTGGTTTGCATGGTGCTTTTTGAGGTGGTCTGTAAGCCTACGCCGCCGCTACCGACTTTAACTTTGGAGGATTCCTGTTCTATCTCCAAGCGTACCGAATCGCCTTTACTGATTTGCGGTTTGACCTTGAGCTTAATACCCACTTCTTCACGATTAATTGTGGTGAACGGGTTGTTACTGCCATTATTGCTGCTGGTAAAGCTACCGGTTTGGAACGGGACTTCTTCACCCACAGATAGGGTCGCCTCTTCGTTGTCTAGAGTGACCACTGAGGGGGTTGAGAGAATTTTCGTGCTGCCATCGGTTTTCAACGCCTGAATTAACAGGCCAATGCCTTTGCCTGTCTCAGAATCAAAATCTCCTGCCACAGCCATTACTTTTTTAGGTAGCAAGCTCAGTTCAGTTGCCGTAGGGGTCACGCCCGACAGTCCCACACCAGCCAAGGTGGCCAGAAGCCCATCAAAATTGGTTAGATAGCCGCCACGGTTTTTACTGCTATAGGCAAGCTGAGCACTCAATTCTTTAGCCTGATCTTCTGACAATTCAGCAATAACGGCTTCAATTAATACCTGAGGTCGTGAGCGATCAAGCTGGGCAACGACACTTTTAATCTCGCGAATAACCGCTGTCGGCGCGGCCACAACCAGAGCATTATTGAGCTCATCAATTTGAATCTGGTAAGCGCTTTTGGTTTTTTTATCCGCAACCGCTTCACCGGCAAGTTGGAGAAACACATCTGACTGCAACATACCTTCAACGATCGGCTTCATTTCTGCGGCGCGAGAATAATCCAGATAGATAACCTCAACGCTGCCCTTTTTCGTGGACGGCTGATCGAGAGTTTTTAACATCGTTTTAAAAGCGCGACGAGCAGAAGCTGGACCGCTGACAATCACCCGATTGTTCATGCCGTCTTCAACCAGAGATAGCTCCTGCTTTTTTAGCTGGCTTAATTGGCCGGCGATATACACCGCTTCACCAGCTGAAATATGCTTTAGGCTAATTACTTCAACGGCATTTAAAGATGGGTCGTCGAGTTCCGCGATCAGCGATTCAAGACGCAAAATATTGGATTGCACATCAGTGACTACCATGGAGTTGCTCTGGGCAAAGGCATTCAATCGCGCACCGGAACTCATCACTGGCTTAAGCACAGGCACCAGAGTGGCGACTTGCACATGATCAATTTGAATCACTTTGGTAATCAGCTGATTGTCCCCGTCGCCACCGGCAAAGTTAAACGCCTGATTAAACGGCACTATGCGTGTCACCACGCCATCTTCGATTGCCTGGAAGCCCTGCACCTGAATTGCTGAGAGTACTGCCTGATACAGTAAATCTGAATCGATCGCCTCGGGAGCAATAATGGTGACCTTACCTTTTACACGGGGGTCGAGGACAAACGATTTGCCGGTAATTTCTGCAACGCTTTCGATGACGCTGCGAATATCCGCATCGCGGAAATTAATTCGCACCACTTCGCCAGCACTAACCTCAGCAATCATGCTCAGCACAATGCTCAGGGCCCCCAATAGGCGGATGGTTCGTTTGGCAAAAGTCGTCTTCTGGCCGGTCATTATTTTTCTCATTTTATTTATTTACTATTTATATTTAGTGGCTTTATTACTAGTTCAATCCGAGCTTCGGTAACATTTTAGCCGACAAACTTGCGGCATTAACGTAGAGCACCACTTCTTCACCATTGCGTATCACTGTCACCGGCAAACTGGTCTCGCCGCTGTACTGAACCCAGCTTGCGGGATCTGACATCAATTCCTGCACCCCGGTGCCGCCCACATCTACAACCACGTCGCCGTCTTCAATGTCGGCCAACATTTTCATTTCACTGGAGAGCTTGCTGAGTTTAAAGCCACTGCCATAATTATCCACCTTAACCGGCAGCGCACCAAACATATTGGCCATGGCAAAACCTTCATCTGCAGGCTCATCGTCGCTGTAGTCGTCGGGGGCCTGTTCGGTCTGCATAACGTTTTCGGGTTTCTTCAGCAGAATTTGACGCTTGACGCCGTTTTGCTCAACGATAATGCGAAATGCCTGTATCTGCTTAATCACTATCGACGCGCCGAGCTTATCACCAATACGGTAAACCTGCTCCGGCCGCCCATTAAAGGAGATGGTCGCGAGGGAGCTGCTCTCACTGAACAGGACCCCAAGAAGCTTGGCGTTAACATCCGCATCGGCGAGATTGCTAGAATCCAGTTCTACAGTGGGTACTGTAACGGCGACACCGCTAAACCAGGTCCAACGCAAACTGGCGACTGCTGGAGCCGAGGTTCGAGACAGCGCTTTGGCTGTGGACTTTGATTCAACGAAAGACATAGCTAGAGCAATAAGCAGCGCCAGGATTAATGCGATCAGCAAGCCATTGCTCAACAAGAGTAATTTTTGTCCTGGCGAAGCCGACATAGAACGCTGCAAATAGGTCTGCATTTTAAGAAGGCTATTATTTGACATATTGAACCTCCATGCGCACAGCATAGGTGGTCTCTGCACTCTCAGAGCGGCTCAGGTCGAGGACATTTGTTGTCAGTCCCTGACAGGCCAGCTGGTGCGCTAGCTGCAGCAACCGATTGGCATTGGCGCTTTCAAGGTTGAGCGCATACTTGCCCTGAGCCTGTTCGGTTATCTTGCTCAGCTTGATCTGATTGCGTCGGACCAGGCGGTTTATAATATCGCTGGCAGCGCCTGCTTTAATCGTTTTATCGACACAGCTATTACTCAAGCGGCTGACGCTGGCACTCTGCTCACTCAACCATTGCAGATCAGCTTGTAGAATTTGATGACGTTGTTGCAGTTCAGCAGATCGCTCAATACTGGGCAACAGGGCCAGATAGATCAGAGCAATAAAGACGAATAGTGCTCCAGCACTGAGAATCACGCGTTCACGTGGCTCTCGCTGCGCGAACCAGCTGCGCATCCCACTTACGAGGTTCAAGTCTTTCATCGCTGGCTCCCCTTGCGCAGGGTCAGCGTTGTCACGCCGTCAGCCGCTTTTAGATCAACCTTAAAGCCAGGCAGAGTGGTAGCCCTAACCTTTCCTGAAGCGACATTTTTTAGCTCCAGACTAACGCCGGACTCACTGGCGACCAAAGTCTCTAACTCACAACCACAGTTGGTCATTATAGGATCTAGAGCTGTGAGAGCTTTCATGACTGGAGCCTGTAAGCTTTCGCGCTGCTTAAACATGTCGGCCATTAACAGTTCACCGCTGCTGCGGACATCCTCTGCCTTAGCCCGCTTGCCAATAAATAAATTACTAAAATCGGCACCGGCCTGAGTCTCAAGCTCGAGGACAGCCTGTTCGAGGCGAATATTGGAGAGCTGAAGGTACCCAAAGCCAAGCACTATGGCCAAGACTAATAGCGCAGCAGTAGACAGCCATGAGGATGAGGATATCTCGGCAGTCTGAGGCCTAAACTCACCGGTCAACAGGTTAGCTGAGATGGGCATATTGGCAAACTGCCAGTCAATCTCAGCATCATTAACGTCAGCCGCGTCGCGGAGATCTTCCGGGATCAAATCCGCATCCGGTATAGAAATAGATAGTCGCGGCGCTATATCGGCCCGCTCGAACAGACGACGCACCAATAACCAGGCTAGGTCCGGAGCAGCAGAAAAGCCACTGTCAGTGTCGCTGCGAACCAAAAACTGACCCTCACGCCAGGCCATGCTGATGCGCCCAGGCTCAAAAGGCAGCGCCAGATAATCTGGCACCATAGCAGTGGCTGCAACGCCAGCGTTGTCGGCAATGCGCAACCATTCACGCATATCCTGCTTGCTGACAACCGAGACTCTAAGCTGCTTTTGGCCCTCCTCGGAAAAACTCTCACCGAGAACAAAATGCATTTCGTCTACGGGCTGTAAAATTCGGTCTTCAAGGATCCAGGGAATCAGCTCGGCCCATTTTCGCTGAGGCGCTGTGGGAGCTTCAATGACATGCAGGCAAATGCGCTGGGACGGCACCCATAGCGCCATCCCTCTGTTTGCGTCACCACCGCCGAGCAGATGCCGGTCTAGGTAGTGAAGATGATCAACAGATACTGTCATTGTTACAATTTCCTAATTATTGCTTTTTGGATTGCTAATTTGCAGAGCTGTTTTTTAAAGCTGTTCACTAGAGCCATTTAGATCGCCAGTGGCATAACTATCGGCGATTTCGCAGATCGGGCGCAGGTAATATTCGCGATCATATTCATCTTGATCTCGAAATCTATCTCTCCCAGAACCGGCAAAATCATCCTCACTGTTATCATCGGCGTCATTAGACTTAGATGGTACAGTTGTGACACCTGCAGGTACAACCGTTATCTCCCTACGAATCACAGCTGGGCGGCCATTTTCACTGCGGTGCAGTATACTTTTTACCTCGAGTCTTGACTGCCCTAATGTCACTTCGAGATTAAGCTGGAAAAAATCCGACTTCACATCAATTAACTTAGCCGGCCAGCGTATAGCCAGTGCAGGCTCGCCGACCATTAGGCGAATATCTATAACCTGATAAAATTCCTGCAGAGTCAAAAATGGTCGGTTATCCAAAACCATATCGACAAAATCAATACCCAGATCACCACTCAGGGCCATTAACACCTGCTCAGGCGCACTGTTGATATTGATTGTCGTGGGGCCTGGCAATGCGCTAATAAAGGGCATTAGACGCTGCACTTCGGCCAAACTATAGCCGGCCATGGCGGCCAGCTCGGCGGTATCAGCAATATCTGTATTGGCGGGGAAACGCGGTGGATTAAACCCGCTGTAATCAGACTGCTCTGCACCGGCGGGGCCGATTAACTCGTCACCCTTATCAAGCCAGTCAATAAGCACCGACACCCGGCTTTCATCAACGATAAAGTCCATGTTTTGCAGCAGGCTCTCCCACACTTTAACCAGACCCATGGCGTCGGCTTTACGCTCTGCTCTCAGGCTGGAGTCTGTGTACGAGGAGAAATTATTAATATTAACCCTGGATTCCAGGTCTACCAGGCAGCCGACAATGGTGCCGCCATCAACTGGCAATAAGGGAATCGCCTGAGCCCAGTCTTCGCCAAAATGATCCACTGTTAGATCATCATTACTTGAGTCGAGCAGATCTCGAGCCCAGCTCTCTGCACTGAACGCTAAAAGCACCGCCTGATCACCGTGAAGTGAACCGGTGGCCTGTGAGACATCAATCTGGTGACGATAAAATATATTGCCGAGAATAAGCGTCAGGGCCAGCACCAAAATCAGTGTTGCCAGTAGCGCCACGCCGCTCTGTCGCTTAGAACGAGAACGAGAACGAGAACCAAAGCCAACCAGCGATGCGCGTTTAGTTTTCATTGGCACCCGCACCTCCATTTGGAGTCGAGTCAGAACCTGAACCGGTCAAACCAGTAGTTGGATTGGGATCGAAATCAAGCCCCGGCAGTAGCCGCGTAGTTTCAGAGCCATTTTCCAATATGATGGTGATCCTAATCATTCGCGGCAAACTGAGCAGATGATGGGTTTCGTTAGTCGGAGGCCAATCGGGGGAAAAAATATTGCCCCTAGAAAATTGTTCAACTTCCACGTTGTCCACATTATTGGCCAAGATCACCCGGTTGCCCTCAGCATTTAGTGCCGAGGCAGTAATTGGCCAAGATAGACGCTCCAACTGATCCTCACTGTTGATACGATATTCAATGCGACTGATGCCCGTCGGATTTGAGCGCACCATAGGCCCACCACCGCGACTGAAACGTAGGCCAAATTCGCTGGGGTCGGTGAGATATGCACCTTCAACGCTACCCAAACCATCGGCAAAAGTCCGCGGCCGCAAATGCATAATGTCGCGACTGATCACTTGCCAGGCGCGATGTAGTTGCGACTCGTCCTCAAGCTGACCACGACTGCGATCGTTAGCCCCGAGAATCACTTCAACAGCCTGATAGGACATCACCGACATCACCGCCAGCAGCATCAGTGAAACCACGGCTTCAATCAGCGTAAAGCCAGCCTGACGACCTCTCCCGAACTGGAGACTGCGCGAACGCGCCGCCAGAAACATCAGTTTTTCTCAACCAAATAGACAAACAGCCTAGCGCTATCCCGCTCGGCGCCATTGGCACCCACTTTCGCCTGATAGCGAAAGAGATCGTTGCCCATGGCTTCTTTAATTTCAACCTGCCAGCGCCACTCTTGACTACCCTGAGTGGCCACACCTTTGGTTGGGCGACCGGCAGCCTGCCCGCTCACCAACCACTTTTCCGAATCCTGATAGCGCTCTAAAAGGCGATTCCAAGATACCTGTGATGAATAAAACTGCTCCCGCAGGCGGATGCGCTCATCGGCGTACTGCTGCACTAAATAAAGCGCACTGCCCATTACCCAGCCAAGAATCGCCAGGGCAACAGCCACTTCAATTAAGGTGAAACCGCGAGCCCCGCGGAAGGAATGAGCACTTTTCATGGTGTTGAATTCTTCTTCATAACCATAGACGAACTCTCATCATCCCAGCTGAAGCTGTAGGTCAAAGGACTTGAAGAAAAGCTTAATAAAAGCTCACCTGCTGGCTCCATAAAGCCATCCGGCAACATAGCCACTAAGGGTATTACTGCATCTTCTTCTGCAGCCAGGGGATCGTCAATTTCATCGTAGTCGGCACTGCTATAGACGGTCCACTCGGCCTTGGCCTGATTATCGAGTTCAAAGGCCTCAGGGTAGCTGGTGACAAACCAATGCTGGCGGAAATAGGCCACTGGCTGTAATTTTTCGCCCTGCTGAGGATCATCGGCATCGCCGACAATGCCATAGGCAACCCCCTCAAGGGCGGCCTGCTCAGAGAGCTGATTGAGCCAGGTGAGCAAATTCTCGGCCTGACTCTGGTAGCGACGATCAAAGGCCTGGTTAATCGCAAACACACTCATCCCCGACATGGTGGCGAGAATAACCACCACCACCGCAATTTCGATCAGCGTAAAACCAGCTTGGCGTCCCGGGGAAGACCTCATGCTATTTTATGTTCCAGTTGCCCCAGTCCGCATCAGAGCCTTCGCCGCCCTGCTGACCATCGGCCCCCAAAGTGTAGACATCAATATCTTTGTCATGCTGGCTCGGGTTGCTGTACTGGTAAGCTTCACCCCAGGGATCCATAGGCTCTTTCTCAAGATAGGGACCATTCCAATTATCTGCGCCACCGGGATTGGTCATCAAGGCATCTAGACCCTGGCTCTGTTTCGGGTAGCGATAGTTATCCAAACGATAAAACTTCAGCGCTCCC
>CAJQJT010000078.1 GCA_905478725.1 uncultured Pseudomonadales bacterium | reverse complement strand
GACCTGCGACGGATTGGCTGAAGGGCAGATCTTTCGTCAGGTGATTCTCGAGGGTATGACGCAAGAGTTACAGCGGCAGTATGTTTCCCAGGGTCGCTATGGCGCTTTGGTCGAAACTGAAGTTAAGCAGCTGCCGCGCAACCGCGTTGCAGTGAATATCAATATCAATGAGGGTGATGTCGCTAAAATCCGCCACATCAATATAGTCGGCAACAACGAATTTACCGAAGAAGAGTTGCTCGAGTCCTTTGAGCAGCAAACCACTGGCTGGTTATCTTGGATTACCAGCGACGACAAATACGCCCGCGAGAAACTCTCTGGCGATATAGAAACTCTCGAGTCCTGGTATTTGGATCGCGGTTATCTGCAGTTCAATATCGCGTCGACCCAGGTGTCTATCAGTCCTGAAAAAGAGTCTGTTTATATCACCATCAATGTTGACGAAGGTGATGTCTACACTATTGGCGAAGTGGAGTTGGCCGGCGAGTTAATGATCCCAGAGCTGCAGGTTCGGGCGATGATTATTCTCAAAGAGGGCATGACTTTCTCTCAAACTCTGATGACCACTTCCAGCGAATATATTACTCGCCGCCTGGGCAACGAAGGCTACACCTTTGCCGAGGTTGAGGGCTTTCCCGAGGTCAATGAAGAAGACAAAACCGCCAAGATAACCTATCTGGTTAAGCCAGGTATGCGCGCCTATGTAAGGCGTGTTGAGTTCCGTGGCAATACCAAGACCGCCGATTCAGTACTGCGTCGCGAGATGCGTCAGATGGAAGCCGGTTCAGCGAATAATGCCCTGATCGAAATGTCCAAAGTTCGACTTGAACGTCTTGGCTTCTTTAAAGGGGTTAATGTAGAGAACGTTCCTGTTGCCGGAACCAACGATCAGATTGATGTGGTCTTCAGTGTTGAAGAGCAGCCTTCGGGCTCGATTGGCGCCAGTGTGGGTTACGCCCAGGGCACTGGTCTGATTCTCGGTGCCAACCTCAGCGAAAATAATTTTCTTGGTACGGGCAAGCAGGTGGGTATTGGTTTAAACCGCAGTACCTATCAAACCTCAATTAATTTTAGTTATACCGAACCTTATTTTACCGTTGACGGCGTCAGTGCTGGTTATAGCGTATTTGCGCGAGAGACTGACTACGACGAGATCAATGTCGCCAGCTTCTCTACCAACACCTACGGGGCAGCAGTCAACTGGAGCTATCCAGTCACTGAAGTGCAGCGCATAGGCTTTGGTTTAGGCTATGAAAATCTGGACCTGCAAACCGGTATTTTCGCCTCTAAGGAAATTGCTGATTTTGTTCGCGATAACGGTTCAGAATTCGATATTATCAATGCCAATATCAACTGGGTTCAGTCGACGCTTAACCGTGGTGTATTTGCTACCAGAGGTTCGCAGCAGCGCTTTGGTTTTGATATAGCACTGCCTGGATCTGGTCTTGAATACTACAAGATGACTTATTCAGCACAGCATCTTCGCGGTCTATATCGCGGTTTGAGCCTCAAGCTCAGAGCGGATTTAGGTTATGGCGAATCCTATGGCGACACGACTCAAATGCCGTTCTTTAAGAACTTCTACGGTGGTGGTTTCGGTTCGGTTCGAGGGTTTGAGCGGAATACTCTCGGGCCCCAGGATACCCCCTGTAATTTGAATACGGATAATCCTTGCACCACTGGCTTTGTCGATGATCCAGATCCAATTGGTGGCAATGTTCAGGTTGAGCTGGGTGCGGAAATTATTTTCCCATTGCCGTTTCTCAAAGATCAGCGATCTGTGCAAGCTACATTGTTCTTCGATGCGGGTAATATCTTCAACACCAAATGTGGCGAGTTGCAGACTAACTGTTTTAAGCCTGATGCTGGCGAACTGCGTTACTCTGTGGGTGTAGGAGCAACCTGGTTAAGTGGCTTTGGACCTATCACCTTTAGTTTGGCTAAGCCGTTAAATTCAAATGACTTCGATGAGACGGAAGTATTTCAGTTCTCATTGGGTAATCAATTTTAATCATAGTAGGGAGAGGCGTTTTGTATAATTTGAAAGCAGTAGTATTGGCATTGGTAGTGGTTTGTTCGGGTACAACTTCTATGGCAGCAGTGGCTGCAGATAAGATTGCTGTGGTCGATATTGCTCGGGCTATCTTTAGCTCAAATACCGCCCAGGTGCGTCTTAAGGAAGCTGAAACCGGTGCCGATTTTGTCGCCCTTAAAGCAAAGTATGAAAGCTCAACTGCCGACCTTCAGGCACTGGCTAAAGAAGCTGAAAGCAAGCGCATGACCTGGTCTCAGGAACAGGCTCTAGAGCATCAAAAGAAAATGGAATATGCCAAAGCTGATGCTGAATTAGCTGGCCGTAAGATCCAGTCTGAACAGCAGCAACTGCAACAGAAAATCATGCAGGAAATCGGTCCTATGGCTCAGCAAGCTCTGCAGGAAGTGGTTCAGGAAGAGGGTGTCACAATATTACTTAAAATTGACTCCGTACTCTTGGCTGGCCCCGAGAGCAACTTGACCGCTAAGGTTGCTGATCGTCTGAATAAAAAATCGCAATAATTTTTAATGTCTGAAGATTATTCGCTCGCTGAAATAGCCGCGTTTCTCGGAGCCGAGTTACGTGGTGATGGCGCACTGCGCATAAGTGGATTGAATACCCTTAAGAATGCTGGGCCCGGTGAGTTGGCGTTTCTTGCCAATGAGAAATACAGCAGTCAGCTGGGTGCCTGTAACGCGGCGGCTGTGATTATGGCTGCCAAGCACATCACTGCAGGTGAAGGCTGCGGGCTGCCTAAGTCCATTGGTATAGAGTCCAGTGGTGTAGAGTCCAGTGATGCAGAGTTCAATGGCGCAGCGTTGATTCTCGACAACCCCTATTTGGGTTATGCGCGCATTTCTCAGTGGTTTGATACTGCTCCCAAGGCAGCTCTAGGTATACACCGCTCAGCAGTCATTGCCGATTCGGCCTCTCTAGGCGCAAATGTGGCGATTGCCGCGAATGCGGTTGTTGAGGCGGACGCAGTGATTGGGTCTGGAAGCCATTTGGGTGCAGGTAGTTTTGTCGGAGCCCGCTCTCAGCTTGGTGACAATGCCCGTATCTCGGCAAATGTAACGATTTATCATGACGTTATTGCGGGTCGTGACCTGACTGTTCACAGCGGTTCGGTAATCGGCGCTGATGGGTTTGGCTTTGCACCAGATGGGGCAGGGCAGTGGCAGAAGATCTACCAGATTGGCGGTGTCGACATTGGCGACAATGTTGAAATTGGCGCCTGTACCACAATTGATCGTGGTGCCCTTGGGGATACCCGTATCGGCAATGGTGTGATTATTGACAATCATGTACAAATTGCCCACAACGCGGTGATTGGGGATAACTGCGCACTGGCTTCTTATTCCGGTCTTGCGGGCAGTGCCACCCTAGGTAACAACGTTATTCTGGCTGGGGATGCCTGTGTGGTTGGGCACGTGACTGTCTGTGACAATGTCCAGATAACCGCTCGTGGTCTAGTGACTAAGTCGATTAACGAACCCGGATCCTACTCGTCGGGAATGCCGTTGATGAAGACTCGAGAGTGGCGCAAAAATGCGGTGCGAATGTCTCAACTGGACAGTATTGCGCGCCGTCTGAAAGAGTTAGAAAAAGATTAATAGATCAAGACATAGCTTACGCAAAGGTTTACAGGCGTTAGCCAGAAAATAAGACCTAAAGACTTTTTATGGATGGAATAATGACTGAAGGCACAACTATTACTGACGCTGCTGTCGGCGGCGCCATGACAACTACTGAAATAATGAGCGTCTTGCCGCACCGCTATCCCTTTTTACTGGTTGATAGAGTGCTTGAACTAGTCGAGGGTGAGCGTATTCTCGCGCTGAAAAATATCACCGGCAATGAAGATGTGTTCAACGGCCATTTTCCCGGAGCACCAATTTTTCCTGGTGTCCTGATGATTGAAGCCCTGGCCCAAGCGTCTGGGATTCTGGGTTTTAGAACCACTAACACCACTGCCGATGACGGTAAGCTCTACCTGTTTGCCGGTGTCGATAAGGCGCGCTTTAAAAGGCCAGTGACGCCCGGTGATCAGTTAATGCTCGAGTCCCGAGTGATTGCTGTAAAGCGTAATATCTGGCGTTTCCAAACCCGTGCCACAGTCAATGATAAGCTTGTTTGCGAAGCTACCTTACTCTGTGCCTATCAGGATCGAGATAAAGTTAAGTGATTCATCCCAGTGCCGTTATAGATCCCTCCGCGAAAATAGCCGATAAGGTTAGTATAGGCCCGTGGACGATGATCGGCGCAGATGTTGAGATCGGAGAAGGCAGTGAGATCAGCTCCCATGTGGTGATTAAAGGGCCGACTAAAATTGGCACTGGCAACAAGATCTATCAGTTTTCCACCATTGGTGACGACACTCCTGACGTTAAATATAAAGGCGAGCCCACTCGGTTAATTATTGGCGACAACAACGTGATTCGCGAAGGTGTCACCATTCACCGTGGCACAGTGCAGGACAATAGCGAAACCATTATCGGCAGTAATAACCTGCTCATGGCCTACGCTCATGTTGGTCACGATTGCGTGATCGGCGACAACGTTATTATGGTCAACAATGCCAGTGTCTCTGGCCATGTCTATGTGGGTGACTGGGCGATTCTCAGTGGTTATGCCCTGGTGCATCAGTATGTCCATATAGGGCCCCACTGTTTTATTGGCCCTGCGGCTTTTGTCTATCACGATGTGCCAGCTTTTATTACTGCCTTTGGCAGCCCCGCTGAACCCCGCACTATTAATCGTGAAGGCTTAAAACGCCGAGGTTACAGCGCGGAGCAAATCTCCCTGGCTAATCAGGCCTACAAATTACTTTATCGTCGCGGCTTGCAGCTTGACGAAGCGATCAAGGCAATTACCAAGCTCGGTGATGACCCTGCGATTTTACAGTTCCTAAATTCCATTGAGAAATCCACTCGCGGTATTATTCGCTAAGCCATGGCTGGCCTCTCTGACAAACTAAGCGCCCCTATGAATCCACCCACCTTTGTTATAGTCGCCGGAGAAGCCTCCGGGGATACTCTGGGTGCGGATTTAATTCGCGCGCTGAAACGTCTTTTCCCGGACGCTCAATTCGAGGGTATAGGCGGTCCCAAGATGATCGCCGAGGGCTTTGTCTCCTTTCATCCGATGGATCGCTTATCGGTGATGGGATTTGTCGAACCGCTTAAGCGCTTGCCTGAACTGCTGTCCATACGCCGAGACATTATTACTCGCTGCAAGCAGTCAAAGCCTGCTGCCTTTATTGGGATCGATTCTCCCGACTTTAATTTGGGCATTGAAAAGGCCCTGCATAACGTCGGTATCAAAACAGTGCACTACGTCAGCCCCTCGGTTTGGGCCTGGCGTCAGGGGCGCATTAAAGGCATTAAGCGCTGCGTTGACTTAATGCTGACGCTGCTGCCCTTTGAGGAGGCCTTTTATCAACAGCAAGCTGTACCAGTGGCCTTTGTCGGTCATCCGCTAGCCGGTCAGATTTCGCGGGATCCAGATAGTTCTGGGGCTCGCAGGCAGTTGGGTTTGGATACTGATCGGCCGCTGCTGTGCATCATGCCGGGCAGCCGTGGAGGCGAGGTGGCGCTGATGGGCGAACTGTTTCTGATGGTGGCTAAACGTCTGCTTGAGTCCAACCCGCAGTTACAGTTCTTGATCCCAGCAGCCAATGGCGATCGGCACAGGCAGTTGAGCGAGATTCTTGCAGAGCACCCCGACTTACCCGTCACTCTGATCGAACAACAGTCGCTACTGGCTATGGAAGCAGCTGATGCGGTTTTACTTGCCTCTGGTACCACCGCTCTTGAAGCCATGTTGCTAAAGAAGCCAATGGTAGTGAGTTACAAACTTGGCAAGTGGACTTACAAGTTAGTCCGCCCCTTTATTAAGACTCCCTTCGCCTCAATTCCAAACTTACTGGCGTCTGCGATGGTGGTGCCAGAGCTGATTCAAGATGAGGCCACCGTGGACAGTCTCAGTGCAGCCGTTAGCAATGCATTGGATGCTAATGCGCGACACTTAGTGGAACAGCGCTTCGAAGAACTCTATGAGCAAATTAATTTGCCATCCGGTGATACAGCTGCAGCTGCCATTAACAAGCTGATCTGCTCGTGAAGCCGCCTAAAATCAAGGCCTCTAACTTAAAAGCCTCTAGCTTAAAGCCCTCTAAGTTGAAGGCCTGGAAACCCCCAGCCAATATTCAATTTCTCGCCGGCGTCGACGAAGTAGGGCGGGGCCCACTGGCCGGTGATGTGGTCACCGCTGCGGTTATTCTGCCGATCAATCACGGGATTGAAGGGCTGGCTGACTCGAAAGTACTCTCCAGTCGACAGCGAGAAAACCTCTATGCTGACATCACCAGTCGAGCGCTCTGCTGGTCTGTGGCGCGCTGCTCCGTAGCTGAAATTGATCGCTTTAATATTTTGCAGGCCACCCTGATGGCTATGCGTCGGGCTGTGATGGGTCTAAGTCAACAGCCGGATTATGTGGCTGTGGATGGCAATCGACTGCCCCAATGGGAGTATCGCGGGGAAGCGGTGGTCAAGGGCGATGGCCGAGTGGAATGTATCAGTGCTGCGTCGATTATTGCCAAGGTAGTGCGAGATGCGGAAATGAAAGCCCTAGATGTCACCTATCCGGGTTATGGCTTTGCTGCCAACAAAGGTTATGGCACACCACAGCATCTGGAGGCTCTGGCTCGCATTGGTGCAACGCCTATTCACCGCCGGACCTTTGCGCCAGTGCGGGAGCAGTTAGAACTCGTACAATCTGGTCTTTTTGATTAGGTAGCCTCGCGGTTAGTGGATATACTATTGACCATCAAAGCGAGGCCAACACGAAGAGCTCTGTAAGCTTATTGTCAGTCTCCGCATTCGAATAAAAAATAATTAATCTAGGGTTTAAGGGGATTGTCTTGAGATATGCACAGATAACCGGCTGGGGAAAATATGCTCCACCGCTGCTGATGACAAACGATGATATGGCCAAGATTGTCGATACCAGTGACGAGTGGATTTTCTCGCGCTCGGGCATCCGTCAGCGCCACTATAGCCACGTATCTACCGGTGAAATGGCCTGGCTCTCTGCAGAGCGCGCACTGGCTACTGCTGGTGTGGATGCAGATGATATAGATCTGATTATTCTCGGCTCTACCACTCCCGAAGAAATTTGTCCGAATACAGCCAGTTATATCAAAAATAGACTCGGCGCTAAAAACGCTGCGGCTTTTGATCTTAACTCCGCCTGCACTAGCTGGTTCTACGCCCTGAATACTGCGACTGACATGATTAAGGCGGGTTCAATCAACAAAGCTTTGGTGATCGGTTCGGAGCGGATCTCCCTGGCAATGGATTGGAAAAAACGCGAGTCCTGCTTTCTCTTTGGTGACGGTGCCGGTTCTGTGGTTATCGAAGCGGCTGAGGAAGAGAGCGGCCTATTGACGGCAAAAATGAGCTGTGTGCCCGATAGCCGTGAATGCTTGCGGCTGCCTACTTGGGGCATGTCCCCCGCACATCTCACCGGCGATATGTATATCTCTCTGGACTTCGACGGCGCAGAAATTTTTAAGAGTGCGGTCAAAGGTATGTCTGACGCGATCAATGATGTGCTCGAAAAGCAGGGTCTGACAGCAGCTGACATAGACCTATTTGTTCCCCATCAAGCGAATATGCGAATTATCCAGTCCCTAGCCAAACGTCTCGACTTCCCCATGGAAAAAGTGGTTGTGGCCATCGACAAGTACGCCAACACCTCCGCTGCCTCCATACCTCTTGCGCTCTGTGATGCATTAGAGGATGGTCGGGTTAAGCCCGGCATGACCATTCTCACGGCAACCTTTGGTGCTGGACTGTCCTGTGGCGCAGGCATTATTAAATGGGGTGACCGAGTAGAGCCGGTGGCTGTTTCGGATAAGTCGATTCCTGAATTTGACGGCACTGTATTTGATCTGATGAAAGATAGCTTCACCCATTACGGTGTTGATGCCAGCCATCTGTTAACCAAAGGCAAAGGGTAAATCCAATAACTACTGCATCATTTGTTCATCTGCGGCTGCACTCTGAATACTCATTAGTCGATGGGTTAGTCAGAATAAAGCCTCTGGCTAAGGCCGTCGCAGAGCTGGGTATGCCCGCTGTGGCGCTCACCGACTTTAATAATTTCTTTGCTGCGGTAAAGTTTTACAAAGCGACTCAGGGTTGCGGTGTTAAGCCCATTCTCGGCGCCGATCTGCTGGTGCTCGACGAGAGTGGGGAAGGCAGTCCCACCCAATTAGTGCTACTGGTTAAAGACCAAGTCGGCTATGCCAACCTGACCAAACTTATTTCCAAGGCCTATCAAGAGGGCCAGCGCCAAGGCGTGCCACATATTAAAAAGTCCTGGCTGGCTGAATTCAGTGATGGATTGATCGCCCTGTCCGGTGGTCGCAGTGGCGAGATTGGTGTGGCCCTAGTGTCCAGTCGTCTCGACGATGCCGCCACAGCCCTCGAAGAATTTATCGCTCTGTTTGGGGATCGTTTTTATCTCGAACTACAGCGTACCGGTCGTGCCGAAGAAGAGGACTATCTGCATGCCGCAGTAGATCTAGCGGCGCGCTTCAACTGCCCAGTGGTAGCCACCAACGATGTGCGCTTTATCGCCAAGACTGAATTTGAAGCCCATGAAGCGCGGGTCTGTATTCACGAGGGTCGTGCCCTTGATGATCCTCGTCGTGAGCGGCGCTTCTCCGAGCAGCAGTATCTGCGCAGTGCCGATGAGATGGCTGAGCTGTTTGCGGATATTCCCGAAGCCCTAGAAAACACTGTTGAGATCGCCCGTCGCTGCTCCATTGAGCTGCGTCTGGGAGAGTATTTTCTGCCGGATTATCCGATCCCCGATGGCATGACCATCAATGAATTCTTTACCCTGGAATCCGAGAAGGGTCTCCAGGACCGTCTCGAAGTGCTCTACGATACCAGTGCGCCTGATTTTCCCGAGATCCAAAAACGCTACACCGAGCGTCTAGAATTCGAACTTAAAATTATTATCCAGATGGGTTTCCCCGGCTACTTCCTGATTGTGATGGACTTTATCCGCTGGGCGAAAACCAACCTTATTCCTGTGGGCCCCGGACGGGGTTCCGGTGCTGGTTCTCTAGTGGCTTATTCACTACTGATTACCGATTTAGATCCACTGGAATACGACCTTCTGTTTGAGCGCTTTCTCAATCCAGAGCGAGTGTCGATGCCGGATTTCGATATCGATTTCTGTATGGAAGGGCGCGATCGCGTTATCGCCTATGTTGCTGAGCAGTATGGTCGCGATGCCGTGTCACAGATTGTTACCTTCGGCACCATGGCAGCTAAGGCTGTGGTCCGCGATGTGGCGCGAGTGCAGGGCAAGTCCTATGGCCTCGCCGATAAACTCTCCAAGTTAATTCCCTTCGAAGTGGGCATGACTCTGGAGAAGGCAGTCGAGCAGGAAGAGACCCTAAAGCAGTTCTTAAATGACGATGAAGAAGCCGCCGAAATCTGGGGCATGGCCGTGCAGCTCGAAGGTGTTGCCCGCAACTGTGGCAAGCACGCTGGTGGTGTAGTGATTGCACCTACCAAGATCACCGATTTCTCGCCGATCTATTGCGATGAGACCGGCGGCGGTGTGGTTACCCAGTTTGATAAAAACGATGTGGAAGATGCCGGTCTGGTTAAGTTCGATTTCTTGGGCCTGCGGACACTGACGATTATTGATTGGGCAGTGCGTATGATTAATGCGGACCGCAGCATCATTGGGGAAGCGCCGCTCGAGATCGACAAGATCCCCCTCGACGATCAGCCTACCTATGGCTTGATGCAGCGGGCTGAAACCACCGCGGTGTTCCAGCTTGAGTCCCGGGGTATGAAAGAGCTGATTAAGAAGCTCGGACCAGATCGCTTTGAAGATATTATTGCTCTGGTGGCCCTGTTCCGTCCGGGACCACTGCAGTCAGGCATGGTCGACGACTTTATCAATCGCAAAAAAGGCCGTGCCGAGGTTAGCTACCCCCATCCTCAGTATCAGCACGAGTGCCTGAAGCCCGCCTTGGAACCGACTTACGGCATTATTCTCTATCAGGAACAGGTGATGCAGATCGCTCAGGAGATGGGTGGCTTTACACTGGGTGGCGCTGATTTACTCCGTCGCGCCATGGGTAAAAAGAATGCTGATGAGATGGCCAAACAGCGCATGCTGTTTATGGGTGGCGCCGTTGATAAAGGCTTTACCAAGGAGTTGGCCTCAAATATTTTTGATCTAATGGAGAAGTTTGCCGGCTACGGTTTTAACAAGTCTCACTCCGCCGCCTATGCCTTGGTGGCCTATCAGACCGCCTGGTTAAAGCAGCACTATCCCGCTCAGTTTATGGCGGCGACCATTTCTTCGGATATGGACAAGACCGATAAGGTAGTGACCTTTATCGATGAATGTCGCGCGATGAATCTGGAGTTATTGCCGCCAGATGTGAATGGTGGTCAATTCCACTTTAGCGTCGATAAGCAAAACAGTGTGATCTATGGTTTGGGAGCCATTAAAGGTCTGGGCGAAGGACCAGTGAGCAATATTCTTGCTGCTCGCAATGATGGCGGTCCGTTTAAGGATCTGTTTGATTTCTGCGCTCGAGTAGATGGTCGCAAGGTTAACAAACGTGCCATTGAAGCCCTTATTCGCAGTGGTGCCTTTGATCTGATTGGTCCTGAGGGCGAGATCGGCTACCGCCGTGCAGTGATGCTGGCAGCCATGGATCAAGCGGTGAAGCTTGCCGAGCAGCATGCCCGCAACACCAGCAGCGGTATGGGCGACCTGTTTGGCGAGTCCATTGTGGAGAGCGCCTCAGATATAAATTACACAAGCTACGGTGCAGCGCGCAGTCTGTCAGGCAGAGAGCGCCTCAATGGCGAACGCGATACGCTCGGCCTTTATCTAACCGGACACCCCATCGATGAGTACGAAGAGGAGTTGCGCATGATGCACCCCAATCGCATCTCCAAACTGCGTCCGGCCAAGGTTCTGGCCACGGTCTCCGGCATGGTGATCGCTATGCGGGTGATGAAAAATAAGCGCGGCGAAAACTTTGCCTTTATTACTCTGGACGACAAAAGTGGCCGCCTTGAACTGTCGATCTTTGCCGAAAAATACAATGTCTATCGCGAAATTCTAGTGAAAGACGCCTTGCTAGTGGTGCAGGGTGTGGTCTCTGAAGATAGCTTTACCGGCGGTCTTAAAATGCTCGCCGAATCAGTGCAGTCAATCTATGAAGCCCGCTGCAGTAAAGTGAAGCGTTTGGCCCTTAGTATCGATAGCAACATCGAGGATGGCAAGTGGGTGGAAAGCTTGCAGAGCTCGGTGAATGCCTACAAAGATGGCAACTGTCCACTGGAGGTCGACTATATTGGACCCAGTGCCAGTGGGCGTCTAAAGCTTGGCAGTCAGTGGCGAGTGCAGCCACGGGATGAGTTGATCGGTCAGCTGCGGGAAAGATTTGGTAAAAATAGCGTCACTTTGCACTATGATTAGAAGATTACGCCTGAGCGCTAAGTATTTTTAACTCCCTGAGCCCCTCAGCTTAATCGGCTCTAGCGTAGTTTTGTATTAGTGTTAGAATGCGCTCAGACCCGTTTTAGCCCAAGACATGAGAATTCTCTACCCATGAATTTAAACTATCTCTCTTTCGAACAGCCTATAGCCGAACTCGAAGCAAAGATCGAAGAGCTCCAGCTCGTTGGCAATGATAATGATCTAAACATTGCCGAAGAAGTAACCAAGCTGCGTGATAAATCCCGCAAGCTCACTGAAAGTATCTATACCAAGTTAACCCCCTGGCAAGTTGTTCAGGTGGCTCGTCATCCCCATCGTCCCTATGCTCTGGATTACATCAAGCGAATCTTTACCGACTTCGAAGAGATGCATGGCGACCGTCACTTTGGCGATGACAATGCCATTGTTGGTGGTGTAGCCCGTTTAAACGGTGTGCCAGTAATGGTTATTGGCGAAGAGAAGGGCCGCGGCGTCAATGAAAAGGTAATGCGCAATTTTGGCATGCCGAAACCTGAAGGCTACCGCAAAGCCCTGCGTCTAATGGAAACCGCTGAGCGTTTTAAACTGCCGGTACTGACTCTAATTGATACTCCCGGTGCCTATCCAGGCATCGACTCTGAAGAGCGTAATATCTCTGAAGCCATAGCCCGCAACCTGGCGACCATGTCACGACTGAAGACACCAATTATCTGCACCGTGATAGGTGAGGGTAGTTCCGGTGGGGCTCTGGCAATTGGCGTTGGCGATAAAACGAATATGCTGCAGTACAGCACCTATTTTGTGATTTCCCCGGAAGGCTGTGCGAATATTATTTGGAAAACCAGCGAGAAGGCGCCACTGGCTGCTGAAGCCATGGGTGTGACCTCGGATAATCTGGAAAAGCTGGGCATAGTGGACGAGACCATTCCCGAACCAATGGGTGGAGCTCATCGCGATATAGACCGCATGTGTGAGACGCTAAAAGCCAGTCTCAGTCGTCAGCTCGAAGAGCTATCGGCAGTACCGATGGATGAATTGTTGGAAACCCGCTTTGAGCGGCTGATGTCTTACGGTCGTCCTGACTAAGCTCTCAATATAAGCTCTCAATATAAGCTCTCAATAGACGCCGCCCTGCAGATCTCTGGGTCGAATAAAAAGCCGCCGACTCCATAAGAGCGGCGGCTTTTTTGTGGCTATTGGCATTTCAGC
>CAJQJT010000077.1 GCA_905478725.1 uncultured Pseudomonadales bacterium | reverse complement strand
CTGTCTTTTATTGAATGCGGCGCTGAAGGTGGTCGCTTCTCAGCAGTGATACCGCGCTGGGTTGGCAGCCAGCATGTGGTCTGTATGGCCATAGAAGAAATCGAAAAATAGAATAAAGTGATAACAACGAGGTTAGCTATGACGGAAAAAACAAATACATTGGACGCGCTAACACTGCCGATTGCGCAGTTGATTAGCTGTGGCGATATTAGCTGTGAGCTATTGGTAGATCCCATACCAAGGCCAGCACCCGAACCTATCACTGTGACGCTCAAGCCCAAACAGCAGCGAGTGGTTTTGATCGATCACCATAAGCCCAACTCCATGACGATTCTTAAATTGACTCAAACTATTCTGCGCCAGCGGGGAGTCGAGGTTAATGAAGAGATTCTGGTCAAGGATGATGCCAGCCGGCCCATGACAGCAGCTATGCTCGACTCGCTCTCCCAGGAGGGGGGGCTGGTTCTCTGCGGCATATCCGACTGAGGCAGTTGTTCGTCGGGCAGTTCGCTTGACTCTATAGCACTACAGCGAATCGGCGTTGCCGGTTTCGCCATTTTGACCGAGCCCTTTGGGGGCCAGGTTGATCGGGCAATGGTATATCAACCTTCAGATATTCCGTTACCAGCGATTGTTATTAATCATCCTACGCAGATGGTTGAGGATAATATTTTGTATCAGCGCGCTGAACAGATAGCCGATGCAGCACAGCGTTTATTAAACAGTGAGAGACCCTAATGACAAACTTTACTGAAACTGGACCCGGCTCTACTGATCAAGCTAAAAACCAAGCCCTGTCTATTTTGGGTAGCGGGGTTTATTTACCCCCGGCGCGACCAGTGAGGGAGGTTGTCGCGGAAGCTGGCAGTGCCGACACCAGTATTTACGACGGTTGGAATAATGTCTGCCATGCCCTGGAAGATGATCATCCAAGCAGCATGGGCGGCAAGGCACTTAAAGCTGCTCTGGCTGATGCTGGGGTTGATCCCGCCGAAGTCAAATTAGTTATTTTTGCAGGAATGTCCCGGGATTATTTACCCTCCTGGTCGGTGTCCGCAGAGTTGATAACCATTGCCGGCATAAGCAGTGACTGTAACTGTATTGATCTCACCGTTGGCTGCATGGGTGCTCTAACTGCTTTGGATATGGCTCAGGGCTGGCTGGCCCTGCGTGGCGGCGGTGTCGCTGCAGTGGTCGCCGCCGAGCGATGGTCCTATACAGTGGATCACAGCGCCAGTGAAAGCTATGGTCTCTGGGCGCATGCGGACGGCGGCGCAGCAACTATTGTTGGCATGAATACAGATCACAGAGCCAAAGCTCTGTTTTATGGCGCTGAATTTGTCAGCCAAAGTGACCTCAATGGCGCTGTGCTGGTGGAGTACGGTGGCACACGAAAACCCACAGCACCCGAAGGCACAACCCCCTTTGAGCGCAAGTTTGTGGGTGTCGATGGTGTCGATATGAGAGAGCGATATGCACTCGGCTATCAAAGCAGTTATCACGCTTTGAAAAAGCGCTTTGGTGTTGTGCCTAACCATGCACTTTGTAACCAAACATCCAATCTGTTTATGCTGCTGATCGCCAGTGTAATTGAAATACCCATAGACAACTTTATGATCACCGGGCATGACACTGGGCATGTAGGCTCTGCCGATATATTGATTGTGCTGGACAAATTACTTAAGTCTAGCGGCTGCCACGAACCCTATTTAATGGCCGGCAGTACCCCCTATGCCTTCGGTTCGGGCCTGTTGATGCCTGCAGACTAAACGCCCCTAGCTAAAGCCCACTGCGAATATTCCAGGCGCTAAGATGAGAGACTTATGAATCGAATTGCCACGGCAAATAATTTGAAGCGACGCCTGCCTTCGGTCAATAGCGTGCTGCAAGAAATGGCTGATGCGATCCATTTACGCGGTCACTCAGAAGTGAGCAAGGTCGTTGGCATATGCATAGATGGGCTGCGCCAGGACATTACTCAGGGTGCTAACCCCGAGATAAGTATCGATAGAATTAAAGCCGCTAGCATTGAACATCTTGAGAAAAAAAACCAGCCATCTCTCAAGCCTGTAATCAATCTCACCGGCACTGTTTTACACACCAACTTGGGGCGTGCAGTATTACCTCAGGAGGCACTGGATGCCGTGGTCAGAGTGGCCGGAGCCCCGAGCAACCTAGAGTTTGACCTTGCACAGGGCGGTCGTGGCGAGCGCGATAGCCACATAGAGGCGTTGATATGTGAACTGACCGGAGCTGAGGCAGCCACGGTGGTTAACAACAATGCCGCTGCGGTATTACTGACCTTAAATACACTTGCCAGCCAGCGCGAGGTGCCAGTTTCTCGAGGGGAACTGGTTGAGATTGGCGGCTCGTTTCGCATACCTGAAGTGATGCTGGGCTCCGGTTGTCAGCTTGTGGAAATCGGTGCCACCAACCGTACCCACCTGAAAGATTATGCCGGGGCGATCGGTGACAACACCGCCTTACTATTAAAAGTACACACCAGTAACTACCGCATAGAAGGCTTTACAGAATCCGTGTCAGAGTCTGATCTGGCGGAATTAGCTCAACAGCATCAGCTGCCACTGGTCGCGGATTTAGGCAGTGGCAGCCTGATTGATTTTGCCGCCTTGGGGCTGCCCCATGAGGCTACGGCGGCGGAGTCGATTGCCAATGGCGTCGATATCATTACCTTTAGTGGCGATAAACTATTGGGTGGCCCCCAGTGTGGGATTATTGCTGGCCGCAAAGAGCTGGTGGATCAGATACGTAAGAACCCCCTAAAGCGCGCCTTGAGACTGGACAAGATGACGCTGGCAGCACTGGCTGAAGTGTTAAAACTGTATCGCGATCCGGTTAGTTTAATAAACAAACTCCCCACTCTGCGCTACCTTACGCGGCCCCTAGCGGATATGCAGCAGCAGGCCCAGCGCCTAGTGCCAGAAGTCCAGGCGGCGCTTTCCAATACCTTTCATGTGGCCAGTAAAACCGGCTACAGTCAGATTGGCAGTGGCGCTTTGCCGATTGAAACCCTCGAAAGCATTGTGCTGTCTATAGCGCCCACAGCGCCCAACGACAGTGCCATACGCGAATTGTCCGAAGCCTTGCGGGCATTGCCCTGTCCCATTATCGGACGTATCCATAAGGGTGAATTGCTCCTCGATTTACGCTGTCTAGACGATGAAGACAATTTTCTGCAACAGCTTCAATTGTTAGCCGGCGCCTAGGGTGATCGTTGCTACAGCCGGTCATGTGGATCATGGCAAGACTTCACTGGTTAAACAGTTAACCGGAGTGGATACGGATCCGCTAGAAGAGGAAAGGCGCAGAGGATTATCGATCAATCTAGGCTTTGCCTATCGCAAAGTTGATGATCACATCAGCATTGGATTTATTGATATGCCCGGCCATAAAGGTTTTATCAACACCATGATCTCTGGGGTTAGTGGTATTGATATAGGCATGTTGGTCATCGCCGCCGACGATGGGCTTATGCCTCAGACCCTAGAGCACTTGCAGGTCATGGTTATGCTCGGGGTTAAGCAGATAGTGGTGGTCATTACTAAAATAGACGCTGTCGATCGAGGCGCCATTGATACCCTGCGGTTCAGTGCAATTAAGCTATTGCCCCAGAGCCCAATATTTGAAGTGTCGAATAAGGC
>CAJQJT010000076.1 GCA_905478725.1 uncultured Pseudomonadales bacterium | reverse complement strand
CCAAGACCTTGGCGTTGGACCTGCTGCTCATAGTACTCCTGCCACACCTTAGTAATCTCAGGGTCGGCCAGATCGCACTTGTTGAGGATTTTGATCGAAGGTTTCTCAGTGACCAGATCCTGAATAAACGGATTAGAGCTACTGAAAGGAATTCTCGCGTCGAGCACCTCAATCACCAGATTGACCAATGGCAATGACTCGATCATCTCGTTGCTGGCCTTGCGCATATGGCCGGGGTACCAATGTATCGACATTTTGGGGTTCTCTGGTGTTTGAGCAGCTGGTTCGGTGCCGAAGGCACTGATGGGTGCATTTTCAGGGGCTGGGCGGATAAAAGCAAACCTGTGTGGGGGATAGTTTATTAACTATAGATTCGAGAGCTGTGGTTTCTATAACCTCACTTGATTGACTTTTGGTGTGTATAAAATAATAATATATACACATTTAAACAAATGGATCAAGCGAGGCTCAATATGAGAACCAATATTGAAATAGACGATAAGTTGATGAGTGATGTCTTAAAGGCGACTGGCCTTAAGACCAAAAAAGATGTCGTTGAGCTTGGGCTTAAGACATTGATTAAATTAGAGAAGCAGGAACAGATCCGAAAATTTCGCGGCAAGCTGAACTGGACCGGTGATCTCGATGATATGAGGCGCACATCTTGATTGTAGTGGACTCCAGTGTGTGGATAGATTACTTCTCTGGTGTGGTAAATATCCAGACCGACAAACTTGATGGCATACTAGGCCAAGGCCCTGTAGCTATAGGTGATTTGATCTTAACTGAAGTGTTGCAGGGCTTTAGGCACGACAAGGATTACAAGGCAGTTCGAAGCCTTTTTGAAGACGTCACTATTTGCGAAATGCTTGGAACCAAAATGGCGATTAAAAGTGCTGATAATTTCAGATCATTAAGGAGAAAAGGAATTACTGTTCGTAAGACCGCCGATGTCATCATCGCGACTTTTTGTATTGAGCAGAAACTCCCGCTTCTTTTTTCGGATAAAGATTTCAAACCCTTTGTAGAGCACTTAGGTTTAGTGGAGTTTTGAAAAGGTAATGCAAGTCCGGTTTGAACTTTCCTTTGGGTAATCCTTACTATTCCATGTCAATTTTATTGATTCGTTTCTGATGTCGCCCGCCTTTGAATTCAGCGCTAAGCCATGCATCCACAATCGAGATAGCCTTTTCCTGGCTCAGCAGGCGCTGACCAATAGCGATCATATTACAATTGCCATGTTCTTTGGATAGGCGTGCAGTCTGATCGCTCCAGACTACCGCACAGCGGATTCCTCGGAGTCGATTTGCGACAATTGCTTCATTTCCACTTCCGCCGATTATGATCCCAAGAGTATTTGAGTCTTTTGCAACCGCTTCAGCTGCTGGTCGGACAAAGTCGGGGTAATCCACAGAGTCGGTATAGTAAGCTCCGAAGTCTTCAGATTGGATACCTTTAGATTCTAGATGTGACTTTAAGATGGCCTTGTACTCGAAACCTGCGTGATCGCTTGCTATTACAATGATCGGATTCATTAGTCGCCGCTTCGTCGCTAGTCTCAATGCCCTTTAATAAGGCGTGAATGAGGCCTTTTCGAGTAGTGGCTGGGCTAGGCATTGGTGTCAAACTGCACTGACTCTTTGCCGGTGTTGCGAATAACCACTGTTCCCGCCAATTTGTCATGCCAGCCTTGGTTGCGTTTATCTATCCCTATCCAGATAAAGCCAAGAAATAGGGGAAGGGCGGATACGAGATAGGCAAAGTACCTGCCTATGGCTTGACCTACGCTGAGATTGTCTCCGGTAGTGGCATCTACAACTTGCAGTTTGGTGGCCATCTTTCCTGGAGTGGCCCTGTGGCGAATCCAAAACCAGATGGTAGCCACAAAGGGCACGATATATTGCAGTAAGAGGTCCCAGAAACCATAGATCAGTTGGGTGTCTGTCCAATAAGATTCACCGTAGATAAATGATAGAGGGACTAATAAGGCTATCATGACGATGATAGCATCAACTAGCATGGCGCCAACTCGTACCCAGAATCCTGCATATTCTGTATTTTCCATATAATAATCACTCCTTTTTTAGTTTAGATTTTCTACTTCTTTGAATCAGCCCTCAAGAAAATAGGGTTTTAGCTCGCTCCCGAACTTCATCTAGTGTGAGGTCCTCAATATGGCTGCTAACAAACCAGATATGGCCAAAGGGATCTTTCAATGTCCCCATGCGGTCGCCATAGAACTGATCTTCTACCGACTTGATATCGAGAGCGCCGGCATCAATCGCTTGCTCAAACATGGCATCCACGTCTTCTACATAAAGATGTATCGCAACTGTCGACCCACCCAGGGTATCTGGGCTTGGCATTGGGCTTTCGTCACAGGCGTCGCAGAGCATTATTAGGGAATTTCCGATTTTAATTTCTGCGTGGGCAACCTCTCCGGATGGAGTGTCCATGCAGAATATTTCAATTGCGCCAAATGCTAGCTTATAAAACTCGATAGCGTCTTTAGCGCCAGAGATACTTAAATAGGGGGTAGCTGTGTTGTAGCCGTCTGGGATAGGTTTTGCTGTCATGTTGTTTCTCCTTTAGTAAAAGCATCCATTTGCTCAAGCGTCTTCAGCATCAGTATCAGCTTGAGCTCTGTATGAGTTGAATCAATCGCACTCACTATCTGATCCGCTAAATCGCTGTCTTCCATCATTGTTTCCTAGTTGCCCCTCGGATATCTACTTATAGCCTAGTTCGAATTAAGAACTATAGATCGTATTGCAAAGCCAATAGGCCCCTGACTAATCAACAGCAGTAGAAAGGCTGCGTAAGACAAAAGCGAGGCCGCCATGCTCCCCAGCCCCGCACCGATACTGCCGAAGATCGCCATGGTAATAAAAAAGCCCCAGCCCTCGGCATCGTTGTCGGTGGCGAGGGTTAAGCCGAATATAGCTCCAGCGAAGCCGCCAAGTGCCATGCAGCCTTCGCGGATCTTTTTGTCGGGGTCGCGCATGATGTGGTTTAAGACGTTGACCATAATGGCGCTGATGATCAGGCCGATGATTGCGCCCACGAGTGGCGATACTTCCATCCAGGTGGCGTAGTCATAACCGACAACGCCTCCGCCGCAGGCCACTAGGGCGATGGCGATGGGTGGCATGGATTTGGTGGGTTGTTGATTGTTTGGGTTCACATTAGATCTCCTTATCTATTGAGGCGCTTGAGGCATGGGTGGAAGTCCAAACTCATGGCCGTGATTTCCCAGCGCAGTTCCGTTGCTTGGGTGATGTTAATTTTAATTCGCTCAAGACTATAAAGTCGGCTGAATGACTGATCAAGCAGTTAGGCTTCGAGGCAGTAAAAATGATTTTTTAATTGATTTTGATCATGCTGGGGAAGATAAGAAGAGAGATTTTTTAGCCAATATGAAATTTTCCATCATATCGGGGAAATTGAATGCAGACCCAGAACCGTTAGTCGGTATAGGAGCCTGGTATAGGAGCCGCGCTTGGCAATACATTTGGTCATGGGGTGCTGACATACAGGGCAGGTGGGTAG
>CAJQJT010000075.1 GCA_905478725.1 uncultured Pseudomonadales bacterium | reverse complement strand
CTTTGGCTTCGGCTTTGGCTTTGACCAACATATACACCGCTATGGATTGCTGGTTGGCTATTTCTAGCGCCGCCTCATCACCCATAACCAAAAAGGCGGTGGCCCAGGCATCGGCATCAATACAGCGATCAGCGACTACGGTCACCGAGGCCAGACGATGTTCTATGGGTCGGCCGGTTCGTGGATCTATGCTGTGAGAGTAGCGTTTACCGTCTTTCTCAAAGTAATTTCTGTAGTCACCAGAGGTGGCTATAGCCGCGCTCTCTAGAGCAATAATATTATCTACTTGACCCATGGCGTCAGGGGTTTCTATGGCAATGCGCCAGGGCTGCCCTTTCGGATTCAAGCCGCTGACTCGCATCTCGCCACCCACTTCCACCAAATAATCTGGCAGAGCGAGCATTTCCAATAAGTCGGCGACCTGATCAACGGCATAGCCTTTGGCTACAGCGGACAGATCTAAACGCAGGGGCAAAGCTTTGCTGATGGTTTGCTCGTCGCTATTTAATACCAGATACTGGTAACCAATACTGGCCAGAGCCTTAGCTATCTCGTCGTCGCTCGGAATGCGGTCATTGGTCATCTGTGGGCCAAAGCCCCAGAGATCCACCAACGGACCTACAGTGGGATCGAAGGCGCCAGCGCTCTGCTGCCAGACCTGACGACTGGTCTGCAATACAGTCCAGAGCTCAGGGGATGCAGCTACTGTTTCTGTAGCTGGCAGGCGGTTGAACAGACTCAGTTCGGATTCCGACTTGTAGGTCGACATAGAGAGGTCAACAACATCCAGCGCCGCGTCAATCTGCTCGGCTAGATCTGCTGGTGCTGGTTGATCCGCCACTATGGTGATGTGATAGCTGGTGCCAAATTTACTGCCCGAGATCTTCACAACCTCAGGGGCGTGATCACATCCACCGATGAGCAGTAAAGCGATTAGAGCTGAAAGCAAAAACGAGGCTTTCACAAGCCCCGTTATTTTGTCGCTAGATAAGTGCATCAAGCTATATTACCCGCCGAAGTCATCGAGGAAGATATTCTCTTCTTCAACACCCAGATCTTGTAACAATTTGACCACTGCAGCATTCATCATTGGCGGTCCGCACATGTAAAATTCACAATCTTCTGGCGCGTCGTGATCCTTCAGGTACTGCTCGAACAAGACGTTGTGGATGAAGCCAGTGTGGCCTTCCCAGTTATCTTCCGGCTGTGGATCTGAAAGAGCCAAGTGCCAATCAAAGTTATCATTCTCTGCTGCCAAGGCGTCATATTCGTCATCATAGAAACATTCGCGCAGTGAACGGGCACCGTACCAGAAGCTGATCTTGCGATTGCTTTTGAGACGCTTGAGCTGATCGAAGATGTGCGAGCGCATGGGGGCCATACCGGCACCGCCACCCACAAAGACCATTTCGTTTTCAGTGTCTTTGGCGAAGAACTCACCAAAGGGACCGTAAACGGTAATCTTGTCGCCAGCTTTTAGGCCAAAGGTATAAGAGGACATCTGTCCAGGGGGAATACCTTCAGAGCGCGGTGGCGGCGTAGCAATACGAATATTGAACTTAACAATGCCCACTTCGTCTGGATAGTTGGCCATTGAGTAAGCGCGGATAACCGGCTCAGTCACAATTGACTCGTGCTTGAAGAAGCCAAAATGCTCCCAGTCGCCACGGTACTGCTCTTCGATATCGAAGTCAGCATACTTAATGTGGTGTGGCGGGCATTCCAGCTGCACATAACCACCGGCGCGGAAGTTAACATCAACTCCTTCGGGTAGTTTCAGGGTCAGCTCTTTAATAAAGGTCGCTACGTTGTGGTTTGACTCAACCACACATTCCCAGCGCTTGACGCCAAAAACTTCTTCCGGGACTTCAATTTTCATGTCCTGCTTAACCGGAACCTGACAGGAGAGTCTCCAGCCTTCAGCCGCTTCGCGACGGTTAAAGTGGCTCTCTTCGGTGGGCAACATGGAGCCGCCACCGTCTGCAATGACACATTTGCACTGGGCGCAGCTTCCGCCGCCGCCACAGGCTGAGGGCAGGAACAAGCCGGCATTGGAGAGTGTCTGCAGCAGCTTGTCGCCGGCTGCTACGGTGATTGTCTTCTCACCGTTGATCTCAATATTGACGTCGCCAGAGGACACCAGCTTGCTGCGAGCGGCCAAGATAAAGGCAACTAGGGCAAGGATGACCACCGTAAACATGGTAACGCCGAGGATGATTTCGATATTCATGAGTAGCTACTTCTCCGTAATCAAATGTCTATGCCGCCAAACGACATAAAGCCTAGGGATATTAGGCCTACAGTGATAAATACGATGCCCAGCCCCTGAAGGCCTTCTGGAATATCGCTATATTTTAATTTTTCTCGAATTCCTGCGAGTACTACGATGGCCAGCGCCCAAGAAGTACCAGAGCCAAAGCCGTAAACCACACTCTCGGTGAAGTTGTAACCGCGCTCTGCCATTAACAATGAGCCACCCAGAATGGCACAGTTCACTGTAATCAGCGGCAAGAACACGCCAAGGGCGTTGTACAGTGCCGGCACATACTTATCGAGAAACATCTCCAGTATCTGCACGATGGCGGCGATTACGCCGATAAAGCACAGGTAGACCAAGAAGCTCAGATCAACGTCAGGCAGACCGGCCCAAGCCAGTGCGCCATCGGACAGCAGGTAACCGAGCAGCAGGTTATTTACCGGGACGGTAATGGTTTGCACTACGATCACTGCAATACCCAAACCGAATGCGGCGTTGATCTTCTTCGACAGCGCCAGGTAGGTACACATTCCCAAGAACAGACTCAGGGCGATATTGTCGATAAAGATCGAGCGAACTAACAAACTTAAATAATGTTCCATTAGGCAACCTCACTCGGACGGCTATTGGCGGTAATCTTAAAGTCCGGCTGTTCAACCTGGTCTTTCTTGCTGACGCGAAGAACCCAGATAAACAGACCAATTAAGAAGAAGGCACTGGGTGGCATCAACATCATGCCATTGGCCACATACCAGCCACCCTCAGTGCTGACCTGGAGGACTTCGTAGCCCCATAGCTTGCCTGCACCAAACAGTTCGCGGAAAAATGCGACGATCATCAGTACCACACTGTAACCAAGACCATTACCAATGCCGTCTAAGAAGCTCGGCAGCGGTGGGTTTTTCATGGCGAAGGCTTCGGCGCGACCCATGACAATACAGTTGGTAATAATCAGTCCAACAAATACCGACAGCTGCTTGCTGATATCGTAGGCCACGGCCTTGAGCACCTGATCAACAACAATTACCAATGAAGCGATAATCGTCATCTGCACAATAATACGGATACTGTTGGGAATATGGTTGCGGATAAGCGACACAAACAGGTTTGAAAACGCCGTTACCACGGTCAGTGCCAGGCACATTACGAAGGCAACTTTCATACTTGAGGTCACGGCCAGAGCTGAACAGATACCGAGGATTTGCAAGGCAATCGGGTTGTTGTTCAGTACTGGTGCTAGAAGCGTATCTTTAGCTTTTGACACGATTAGGCCTCCCCTGTCTTAAGATTGCTGATCAGTGGTGAGAAACCTGAATCGCCTAGCCAGTAGCGCACTAGATTATCAACACCGCGAGTGGTCAAAGTAGCACCAGCGAGACCGTCGATCTGTGACTCGTATCCGTCACGGTTCATATCGGCCTTACCTTTTAATACAGTGATCGCCAGATCGCCGGAATTGTAGGCTTTCTTGCCTATCCAGCTGGCTTTCCAGTTAGGGTTGTCAATTTCGCCACCCAGACCCGGTGTTTCGGCATGCTCGTAGAAGCCAATACCGGCAACGGTTTCGAGATCCGATTCCAGTGCGATAAAGCCATACAGAGTTGACCAGAGACCATAGCCTTTAATCGGCAGAATGATTTTTTCCAGACCCTGTTCGCCTTCTACTATGTAGATAGTGGCGTAATTAGCGCGACGTCTGATCTTGGCAATGTCTTCGTCTCCGGACAGCGCAATTGACTGTGCCGGATCTTTAGAGGCTTTGCGTTGATCATAGACAGCGGGGTCAACTGCATCGCTAAAGCGACCAGTTTCCATGTCGACGATACGGGTAGTGATTTGCTGAAACTGAGTCTCAACATCAATACCGGCTTTTAATAAGCCAGCAGAGGCGAGAATATTGGTCTTTAAATCCAATATCTTGTTCGCGTCCTGCATCGGTCGCAGTATCACTGCAGCGCTGGAGACCACTACTGCGCAGACAACGCAGAGCAGTGCAGCAACACCGAAAGTTTTCTTGATAGAGTCACTAGCCACGGGCCAATCTCCTTTTAATATTTCCTTGAACCACTGCATGATCAAACAGTGGAGCAAATAGATTGGCAAACAGAATCGCCAGCATCATGCCCTCTGGGAAAGCCGGGTTGACCACACGAATCAGGATCACCATGACGCCGATCAGCATGCCGTACCAGAACTTGCCGGTGTTGGTCATTGCTGCAGATACGGGGTCG
>CAJQJT010000074.1 GCA_905478725.1 uncultured Pseudomonadales bacterium | reverse complement strand
TAACTCACTTAAATAGACACCGCTGGAACAGAGAAAAATACCGCTGTTCCACAGGTACTCTCCGCTAGCCACATATTGCTCTGCAGCCTCAGTGCAGGGCTTTTCAATAAACTGGTCAATAGGGTGGAGGCTTGCATGTCCTTCCGCCATCTTGATATAACCGTAGCCTGTGGCCGGCTCACGGGGATGTATACCAAAGGTAATCAAAGCGCCGGCCTGCGCAGCAGCCTGCGAATGTACAACCGCCTCGCAGAATAGCTCTGGCACCCCCATAAAATGGTCAGCGGGTAAAATAAGCAGATGATTTTGAGGATTATTTTCATTAGCTAGCAGGGCGGCCAGACAGATTGCCAGCGCTGTATTGCGAGCCCAGGGCTCCAAAATAATGCCGCCATGGTCAACCTTGAGCGCGCGCAGCTGTTCGATCGCAATAAATCGATGCTCTTCGTTACAGACCACAATAGGGGCTAAGCAATCTAGGCCAGACAGCCGCTCAACGGTTATGTGTAGCATGGTTTTATCGCTGGTAAGGGGCAAAAACTGTTTAGGGTAGAGCTTTCTCGACAGGGGCCATAGCCGAGTACCAGAGCCACCGGCGATGATTACGGGTTGGAGCATCCAAGCTTACCTCTTATTATGCAGAGACATCCACTATTCACTGGCCGCGGGTTTAATCGACCAAGACTAATTTAATCATAGTCCGGTTTGGTGGCTTCTGCCCGGGTACTGGCCATCTGTTTTGCCTTAGTAAATCCACAAAAGAGCAAGCCCTTAAACAACAGTTTTAACCCCAATTCCCAACTAAATAGTGTTTCGCGCGCATTGATCATGTCGATTGCTCCCAGTGTCGCTTACGAAATACAGCATTAATGTGAATGATTATCATTTACATTTAAGTAAAGGTCAACTAGACTTGTCGCAAGATTGGCTAATCAGAGTTCTAAGGAATGTAAATCATGAAACTGCAATTCTTATGTGCCAACCACAGGTCACAGCTTGAAAACAATGTCACCAAGGCCATTCAATTTTGGCAGAGCGAATTTGATACAGGACAATTCTATCTTGATCCTATGCTCTGGCATGACGCAGTTCCCCACCTGGGTTGTGCCTTTGAGACAGCAGAAATATTACTCAGCAATAAAATGATTGAGTCAGAAGTGGCCTGCCAATGGTTTAGCCAATCATCAATATTGCTAGCCAGCACATTTAATAATCTCAGGTATAGCTCAGAGGCGGAAGAGATTAATTGGATGGCTATCAACAGATTAGAAAAAGAGCTGGCCCAGAATGGCTATAAAAACCAGTGGATAAAAAGCTATCTGCAGGAGCAATATCTGAATCTGGATAAACTGTTAACTAGCACAGAAGGTTCTAGTCAGTCCCCGGCTAAACTAGAGGCGCTGGGACTAATACACTGGGTAGTCGTTAATCAACCCTGAGTATTGACTAATAAGGCGAATAAATTCTATTTAACCCGACTGCAATACTGTTGTTCCCAAGGGTAGCGAAGTGTAGAATGCCCATCCTGCTACAAAGACTCCCAAGGGTTGAAACAGCGAAGCTGTTTCAATCAATTCACGCTAGAGTGGATGAGAAGTAAATTGATATACGACCGTAGCTCAGTTGGTTAGAGCACCACCTTGACATGGTGGGGGTCGGTGGTTCGAATCCACTCGGTCGTACCAATTTACCCAGCCTAAAACTACCTTGGTCCCTGAGTAAATACTGACAAAGCAGATATCAGTATCAGAGCCATTCTTGAGATGCGCACTGGGCTCCAAGTGGCCGAGAACGGCGATGCCGCTATATATACATCTGGCGGTATAGATGGCGATCAGCTTGCCTATGCATTTAATCGAACACCGGCAACGCCTCCCCCAGAACAGCCAATTTGGCCTATCAAAATACTGACTCCATGCTTCTCGCCGGTATTCTGGAGGAGTCAACGGGACAAAATGTTCTCGATTATGCCGATCTACAGTTATTCACTAGAATTGGCATGACTGCTGATTGGTGGGTAGACGAGCAGGGTTAAGCTATGACCTATTGCTGTATTGATGCAACAACCCGCGACTTTGCTCGGTTTGGCCTTTTGTTCCATATCCCAAAAACAGGGGATCAAGTCTAGAGCATGCAATTGTGAGCAGTTATCTGGAGCATTTTATCCTTGGTGACGAAAACCTAACCATCAATCAGGTCAGTCATTAAATAGATCAGTACAAATTTACTCATATCAATGGAGAGTTACGAGAGGATAAAGTTTTTGTGTTTGATCGATACTATGAGGCACAAGACTTTATCGAGGCTAGGTTTAATTTGAAAATGGATCGTGCTAAGCGGCTCTGGAAAACTGAATATACAGGTGAAAAGTTATCCATTGAGGCCAAGCACCACTTTGAATCAATTTATCACCAATCCATCGAGCTCTATCATCGATTTGTTTGAAAACTTAACGGTTGGCAGGGCAGCATGGCTTGTGTAAGATTTTCAAGTGAAGTTAAAAGCAGGGACCTCAAAGGGGTCTAAACTGTGTCGCCTTCTAAACCAATTTACTGGGTGGCACTAGCATACCCATTGTGCCTACAAGCAAAGAGTGTCTGGAGACCCACAGAATGCTTATGTTAGCTCTCTATATCAGCCTGGCACTGGGGGTTTCATTTATCTGCTCACTGCTTGAAGCAACCCTGCTATCCCTAACCTCCACATACCTCGCAAGCCTAGACGACAAGCGCCCCAAGCTGGCATCCCTGTGGCGCGGCTTCAAAGAAGATATTGATAAGCCTCTGGCGGCCATACTATCCCTTAACACCATAGCCCACACAGTGGGCGCAGCAGGTGCCGGCGCCCAGGCTACCAAGCTGTTTGGAGAGGTATATTTCGGTATTATCTCCGCCGTTTTGACGCTGCTGATTTTAGTGTTCTCAGAAATAATCCCCAAAACTCTGGGCGCCCGTTACTGGCAGCAGTTAGCGCCAGCCTGTGGCCATACTTTGCGCTGGGTCCAGTGGTCCATGTATCCCCTGGTAGTGGCTGCCAAATTCCTTACAGGGTGGCTGGCCCCCCAGAGCGAAGAGCCCACCTTGTCGAGAGATGATTTCCGCTTCCTGGCAACTGTGGGCCGCAGGGAAGGGGTGATTGATGCCGGTGAGGCAAATGCGATCGATGCTCTGTTAGCCTTTCGCGGGCTGGCAGCAAAGGATGTTATGACCCCGCGAACGGTAATAGCCACGTTGCAGTCAGATCTGACCATTGCTCAGGTGCTGCAGGGCCATCCCGCCATCCGTTTCTCACGGATACCCATCTTTGAAGCCAACAGTGACGATATTGTGGGTTTTGTGCGCAAGGATGATATCTATAGATCTGCCGCCGAGGGGCATCTCGACAGGCTACTGATGGACCTAAAGCGGGACCTGCTCAGCGTGCTGGAGACCAAGGAGCTGCCAGATCTAATGCAGACCATGGTGAGCGAGCGAGTGTCTGTGAGTTTAGTGATCAATGAATATGGTGACCCCCTGGGCATAGCCACCATGGAAGATCTGGTCGAGACCATGTTAGGTATGGAGATCGTCGACGAATCCGACAGTCATATTGATATGCAACAGCGTGCCCGAGAGCTGTGGCGGCTGCGGGCAAAAGCTGCCGGACTGGACCTCGACGACGATTCAAAATAAGCGCAACCTATCTGCGCTGCAGTTTGATGGATTATGCTGTACAGCACAATGGTCAGTGAAAACAACTGCTGGTTACTGGTGCCTAGATAGTCACTGGCCAGCTGGAAATGGGTGAGGGCCAGAAACAGCACCGACAGCACTAGTCGGTAACTTATATAGATGCGCAATAGCCTGGGCTTGTTGCCCTGATCAATTACGCTGTGCTGTGGATCAATAATGCCGGGCGGCACCATGCCTGAGTCTCCATCCCTGAAAAAATACTCTATTTAGAAAGGATAGACCCTGGGGGCATGGTTTGCTTGGGGTTAACTTCTAGTCGTAGACCGTGGCTATGGGCAGGCGTTTATGTTGGGTTTTGGTATAGATACCAATCAGGCGCTCGGCAGAATCGGCACTCACCTCTTTGCCCTCAAGGAAGTTATCAATATCATCGTAGGACATGCCCAGTACATCTTCATCCTGCTTTTGCGGGCTCAGACATTCCAAATCAGCAGTAGGAGTTTTGTTCACCACGGGGCCTGGCGCACCCATGGTGGCGGCCAGCAGGCGAACCTGACGCTTGCTGAGGCCAAATAATGGCGCCAGGTCGCAGGCGCCATCGCCAAATTTGGTATAAAAACCAGTGATGTTCTCGGCAGAGTGATCTGTACCCAGCACCAGCCCGCCCAGCATGCCGGCAATCTCGTACTGCGAGGCCATACGGGCTCTAGCTTTAAGATTGCCCTTGGCAAAATCTATCACCGCAGCATCGGGCAACAGACCATTTTCACTCAGGGTTTCGCAGACCGAGCTATTAATACCGTCGGTGCCTTCTTTGATATTAACGGTTAATGTTT
>CAJQJT010000073.1 GCA_905478725.1 uncultured Pseudomonadales bacterium | reverse complement strand
TATCTCAGGTCACCGATTCAAAGGATTACTACACCAGATACGCATCCGGCGTTTAGCCCAGCTCTAGAAAGGCCGCTATATCCCAATGCAGCGAAAATCATCGCTGCTGTAAATTTACTATTTGAGGCGAAATAAATGAAATTGCTCGCAGGTCAAACCGCAATAGTGACAGGCGGTGGACAGGGTATCGGCAAGGGAATTGCCATTGAGCTTGCCAAGGCAGGCTGCAACCTGATCATCGCTCAGAGAAATCAAAAACATGCAGATCAAGTGGTCGCTGAAATCAAGTCCTTGGGCAAAGATGCACTGGCAATAAAGCTCGATGTAACCGACAGCACCTCAGTGAATAACTGCATCGTAACAGCACTGACCTTTGCGCCGAAAATAGATATTTTGGTCAATAATGCAGGAATCATGCAATCCGAAATTGGGTCGGATATCTCTGAAGAAAGCTTTGATCAATGTTATCAAGTCAACGTTAAAGGGCTCTGGCGGATGAACAAGGCGCTGGCCAATCATTTCCAAACACATGAAAATGGCAAAATAATCAATATCTCATCCATTGGTGGCCGCGAACCCGACGCCAGCTTCCCAATCTACTGCGCATCAAAAGCTGCTGTCCTTAGCCTGACTAAATCACTAGCCCATGAGCTCGGGCCCTACAATATCAATGTAAATGCACTCTGCCCCGGAACAGTAGTTACGCCAATGTGGGAAACAGTAGAGAGTCTAACAAGTAAGGGTCAACCGAACGATCAAATAACCGCGTATTCAAGTTCAATTAATAGTAGCGCAATAAAACGAAGCCAAAGCCCAAAAGATGTAGGTTATGCGGCCGTCTTCCTTGCATCTCCCCTAGCAAGAAATATAACCGGCCAGGCACTAAACGTTGATGGTGGGCAAATAATGAGTTAACCCCCTTAAACTGCCATCAAGACATTAAACGGGTAGAAAACATAAGTCAAAATCCAATCTATAAGGTGGCACTTTGCACAGTTTGGGGGAAAAGAATCAAAGGAGATAATTCATGAAAACTAAAACATGTGTGATTTTTGCTGGCACAACGTCTGAGCCAGAGATATTAACTTGCCTAGATTTATTTACTCCCTGCTGGGCAGATACGACAGTTATATACGACCATATACTATGTGAAAAGACCCTAAAAGACAGCTTGGGGAAAGCTCTCAGTCACGCACCGCATATCTCTGGCAGGATAAAGTTTGGGGATGGTACTAAACCAATGCTAACCGCCGAAGATGAAGGTGTACTTTTTACATCTATTAGCTATGATGAAAACATATCATGTCTCACATCTTGCAATAGTCTCCACTTTGAACGCTTGAACACTACATTGAATCAAATTAATCAACAGAGCCTAACGGATGAATATTCTCCCGTTTTACAAATAATGTTGTCGATCTATCAGAACGCTTCAATTTTAACCTTATTTATAAACCATCTCGTTTTCGACCTGTTGTCTGTCGCGAATTTTCTAGATAACTGGTCAAAAGTAGCCAGAGGCTTAAATCCAGTACCCCTAACATTTAACCGCGATTTATTGCGACAAGGCGCCATCGGCAATGGCGAATCCATACCTCACGCAATTATGCCGGTTATTGAGACAAAAAATTGTCCCAAAGTAGAGATGACGACCCCTCGAATAAGACGCACATTTAGAATTGAAGTTAATAAATTAAATAAGTGGAAACATATTGCTGCGGCACATAATATCAGCCAAAGAGGTATAAAATACTGTCTATTGCCTGCGCAAATATTAAAGCTAACTTCTAAATTTAGGGCGTCAGAAAGAAAAAAAATCGGATACGTACAACTTAATAATCTACGCTCTATCTTAGGTCTTAGCCGGTACTATTTCGGAAATGTGGTTGAAGGAACGTCTTTTGAAATTAGTAGTCTTGAATTATCTAGAACATCATTTCCAGAAATCGCAAAGAAAATATGGTCACTACGCGAAATTTTAGCGAACAAACCTGGTGTCACAGGTAAAGCGATTGCATTCTGGGAACGGAAAATGCGTCAAGGGCAATTACATAATTATCTCAGGAAGTCATTCGATGTACTGTGTGATCGAGGTGAATTACAACTAAATGATTGTTCGAAAATATCGCTTTATGACGTAGACTTTGGCTCAGGAACACCCTCCTGGCATGAAGTCCCGTTAATAGGCCGATCATTTCCAGGAAGAGTTTGTGTTATTCTTAGTGCACCAGAGAAAAATGGCGATCTTATCCTACATGCTGTTTTTCCAGAAAGCGAAATGAATGAGCTATGTAAACATTTCACACCGGTTCCGGGAAGTTAGAACGTGTTAAGCATCAAAGTCTAAATTTAAAGATTTATAAAAAATAAGTACGCTCATTATGGCTAATTAAGAAGCCGACTTTTCCAACTGAAAATAATTTAAGCGTCACTTATCTGCCCAATTATCAGTATATTTTCAGTAGTCTTAAAGGCATATTAAAATTGGTTAAATTACTAAAGCAGTATATGTGGCTATTAATAGATACTTATCGGCGGCTTTCTGCCTAACCAAGGGCAGAGCTGCTCAAACTGTGCAGCTAAACGAATTAATATCGCTTCATTACCTATTTTAGCAGCACACTGCACACCAACCGGTAGCCCCTGCTTGCTATGGTATAGGGGTACCGACATTGCAGGCTGACCAGTGAAGTTATAGATAGGCGTAAAAGCCGCAAATTCTCCCAAAATTCGACCCATCCACTTGCTAAAAGACGTTATTTCAGGAGCGTTACTGTCAAGTAGACCCAATTCAGGAGCTGGCGTTAAAGCAACAGGGGAAATAAGTATGTCGATATCGGAAAAGAAGGTTTCAACATCAGCACAAATATGATGGAGCTGGTTAGAACTGGCACTGACCTTTTTGTTACTAAGCCCTCTCTTATATTCCAGCATTAATAAGCTAGAATGAGCCATCATTTTGTCATCAACTTCTCTGCCTAGTTGCCCTGCAATCTCTTCAATATCAATGTCGCTACCGAAACACAATTGATCAGAAACTGCAGAACAAAAAACTTCCCAATCATAGTACGGTGTAGCATTTTCAACCTCATGTCCCATCTCCTCACAGAGTTTAATGGCTTTTTCTACAGCTTCGATGCATTCAGGAGCAACCGGCTCGCCGGAAGGGCTCGTTGTTGTGAAGGCGATTTTCATCTGACCAGACGCAACGGTCATTTCATCAACAAAAGATCGAGCTGGCGCTGGCAAGTGAAATAGAGCTCCCTCTTCTGGACCACTTAAATGATCTAGCATAGCTGCCGAATCTCGCACGCTACGCGTAATTACATGGTGACGCAAACTACCAAAGCGGCCTCCGTAATAGCCTGGTCCTACTGGAGTTCGTCCTCTAGAAGGCATAAATCCAAACACACCACAACAGTGTGCGGGTAACCGTATTGAGCCCGCAGCATCAGAACTATGCGCCATCGGTACTACACCGGCTGCAACAGCAGCAGCGGACCCACTACTTGAAAATCCAGCGGAATACCCAAGGTCCCATGGGTTTGCAACAGGACCATACAATGGTGAGGAACCATCAATAAGCTCTGTAATGGTACTACCGCCTAACGTAACTAAACCTGCCGATTTGATACGCAATGAAATTTCAAGATCCTCTTTAACTTTGAGCCCTTTCAATAGAGGCATGCCACATTGCAAAGACTGCCCAGCCATTCCATTAGAATCTTTCATTAAAAATGGAATGCCAGAAAAGGGGAACTGTGAATTGCCACTTACCAAGGCTCTCCTGCTTTCCTCTGGTAATAGCTCCACAAGAAAGTTTAGCGTTGGATTTAGCTTTTCTATTGCGTCGAGTGCGACGCTATTTAATTCTTGGGCGGTTATATCTCCGTTATCAAGTAACTGCTTTAGACCTAGGGCATCGTAATCTGCGTATTCACTTTTTTTCATTGGGGCACTCAACTTAATTGATTTATTTTGGCTGTTGTAGCCTTATTAGAGGCACTTTAATTTTAGTTATCCCATGTTTTTAGGGCGTATACCAAATCGGCGAACTATAGGCCCGTTCCTGAGTAACCATAGGGATTTCTTTCGGCACATCTTTTAGGCTAAAGAACTTGGCGTCATAGGCTGTCCATCTAGGAGTGGGTATTTCAAGAACACGGAGGTAATAGAATGCCAGTTCATCGCGATCAAAATCTGGATCTTGCCAGACAACCGCCAATTCAGGATCGCCAATGCTGTTGGTGTAGCTGGCGTCTTTTACATCAACCGTAGAGCCAACGGCAGGCGCTCTTCCGTGTTTATATTCGGTTCGGCCATCTGACAGGGCAACGTTATAAATTCGCTCATGTAATTCGCCCCGGCTGTCATGCCAGCCTTTAATGACCTGTACCCGATCGAGGTTAGCGCCATCTGGATCTTTTACCGCGCGGATAAGAAAGCTCGGCGACCTTCCCTCTACTGCATTCGCTAAATCGCCTCCCATAGGCACACCTTTGCTATAGCCTATTTGTGCTAGATTAGGACGCGAAGCATCACCGGGGTTATAGTCCCAGCCGCCAAAGAAACGAACACTAATACGGGGCCCTGTGGAGGCGTAAACCTCCTTACGTTTCATGGCCGCAAACAATGACTCACGTGTATTTTCATGGGCCCAGATGCCAGTGTACCCTGCAGCTGAAATCTCAAATTCACTGGGCTCTAGGCCATATTTCCAGCTTAAAGGCTCCCAAGCAGCAGCCAGCAATCGATCTGGGTTCGGCTCACTTTCAGACAGCTTTCCCCAAAAGTTATTTTCATCCGCAGCTGCCAATGAATTATGCGCATCGGTGCCACCAACAAACCCAAACTTAAAGGGATTTACACCTATAGTGAACTGTTGCGACAAACCCGTCTTTAAAGCAGACCTTGCATACTCTGCTGTTAGTCTTTCTATGATATTTTCCGACGGCGGTATTTTACTGTTTTTGCCTTCCCACCCATTCCAGGTTTCATAGTCAGAGAAATTATCATCTGGTGACAATATAGGATGAGATTCACTGTCACCTTTCGTTTGGGTTGTCTCATATAGAGGCTCCCAGCGTCGGCGTGTTTTGGCGTAATCGGCATCAATGACGCTTTGCCCAAAATCTATAACGGCAAACATCTTACCAGCACTGAGATTACCGTTATGAGGAATAGCCAGAACACCCCTACCGGTTAGCTTTTCCACCTTGCTTAAGTAGGCCCAAAGGTCTTCAGGGTTCTTACTGTCGAATACTGAGAAAGGTAATATATTTGAAACTGATCTTGCATCTCCTTCGAAGATAACCACGCGGTGAAGGTTCCCAGAAGGCAGTTGTCCCGGTGAAGTCCATTCATAGCCAATAAATGAGGTGAACCGACCAGGATCGTTATGATGATCGGCTCTCTCAGCCACCTTGGCCCATACTGAGCGAGAGAATTTATCCTCAACAAGGCTATTCTCTGCCGAGTTATAAACACTGTCTAAAAAGGCATTTGTTTGCGGTGACCAGTTTGGGGTCCCATCCTCACCTAGTATTTTTTTATACTCTGAATAGAGGTCCTTGCCTACCCGAGTATTAAGTAATATTGGGTCGGCGATATCTAAACCATTCATAAGCCCTAAATTGAAGGCATGATCTGCAATCACCAAAAAATCAAGCGGCCTTGATAGCTGAGCTTTCATCCCATTGTGAGCAATCACAGACAAACCCTTAGCAAAACGGTAGGCATCATCTGGTCCCAATTTGTTGTTGCCAAAAACCACAGAATCTACTGACAGGTTAGTGTGTAGATGTGTATCTCCCCAATACACCTTCTGGGGAAAATTGGTGTCAGCATAGGGAGAATAGCTTTGTTCTGCTAAAACTCCCCCTGCAGCGATAAGTAAAAACGCGCCTATCGACAGGTTTACCTGACTAAACCTAAATGACATCTATACTCTCCAGCCTTATGTATTCACTAGAGATACGCAGTAAATTAGCTGGGAAATCAGCGAAGATTTATGTACTTAATATATATTAAATTTGGAAGAATTCGGCCACACAGTGAACACTGTGACGCTACTTAAATCTCGAATAGCTCAATCACGTTACCATCAGGATCACGCCCATAAGTAGCTTTACCCTCTCCAGAGAAGCTTGTAGGTGCGCAATGAAACATCATTCCAGAAGCCATAAGTCGCTGATATTCCTTATCAATATCTGAAACACTAAAACAGATATGAGTAATTCCCTGGTGGTTTACAGGGCGCATTCCCCTGAGAGGTGGTGGTACAGGCTGACTAAACTCAAAGATTTCAAGTTGAGTATCATCCAGTTCTAGCAGAGCAACTCGTCCCTCAGGCTTCTCGAGGGCCATAATTGAGCTATATAAATCACCCTTAAACGATCCATCATACAAAACATCAAACCCAATTATATTCGAGTAAAAATCAACTAATTGCTGATAGTTTTTAGTTGAGATCCCAACATGCTCTATTCGCTTAATCATAGTAAGCCCTGCGCAATCTGTGCTTTGTGTTTTATCTCGCTACTCCAACTAGGGATATAAACCAGTATTATTTCAAGAAAATATCTTCAAGGGCTTTTCAAGCTAGGGCGTATACCAAATCGGCGAACTATAAGCTCGCTCCTGAGTAATCATAGATACGTCCGTTGGCACATCTTTAAGGTTATAGAAAGCAACGTCATAAGCAGGCCATCTAGGTGTAGGAATCTCTAGAACTCGCAAGTAATAAAATGCCAACTCATCGCGATCGAAGTCTGGGTCTTTCCAAACCACGGCTAGTTCTGGATCACCAATACTATTGGTATAGCTTGCTTGTTTCAGGTTAACGGTATTGCCCACCACAGGAACTCCTCCCTGAGGACCTGCGCGGCGATTACCAGACAGGGCGACGTTGTAAATCTTTTCATGCAACTGACCATCTTGGTCATGCCAGCCTTTAAT
>CAJQJT010000072.1 GCA_905478725.1 uncultured Pseudomonadales bacterium | reverse complement strand
GCTGGAGCAGGTCTTGGTGGGAGACACGTGGCGCTTTGATAAGGGTGGCGAATATTTCTACGACCAGATCTCGGCGATGCACAAGTCGGTGCGTGGCTCGTCGCCAGATGCGGCCCTCTATTGGCTGTGCCGCATGTTAGACGGTGGCTGTGATCCCATTTATATAGCTCGGCGCTTGGTGCGCATGGCCAGTGAAGATATAGGCAATGCCGATCCACGAGCACTGGAACTGGCGATGAGCGCCTGGGATGTTCAGGAACGTCTAGGTAGCCCTGAAGGGGAGTTAGCGTTGGCTCAAGCAGTAGTTTATCTTGCTGTAGCGGCTAAGAGTAATGCTGTGTACAGCGCCTTTAATGCCACCATGGCAGATGTGCGCTCACTGCCCAGTTATGAAGTGCCCATGCATCTGCGCAACGCGCCGACCAGCCTGATGAAGGACTTAGACTACGGCAAAGACTATAGATATGCCCACGATGAAGAGGGCGGTTATGCCCCAGGCGAGTGCTATCTGCCTGAGGAACTTGGCGGCAAAACGTACTATCAGCCCACTGATCGCGGGCTGGAGAAAAAAATTTCAGAGAAGCTCGCCTACCTGCGTAGCTTAGATAACCAGCAAAAAGGAACGCTGTAATGAGTTGGATGGCTGTTGCTGTTGGTGGCGCTCTGGGTGCTATGGCCCGCTATGGAGTCAGTACTTGGGTGGTTCAGGTATCCAGCCATAGGTTTCCCTATGCCACGCTAACGGTCAATGTGCTGGGTAGTTTTGTTATGGGTATATTATTTGTGCTGATTATTGAACGCAGTGCTTTAGCGCCGGAAATGCGCGATTTGTCGATGATTGGATTTCTCGGCGCCTTTACAACCTTCTCAACCTTCTCGCTTGATGCACTGAGTTTGTGGCAAAATGGCCACCTTTTTATGGCGCTGCTCTATGTGCTGGCGACAGTGGTTCTATGTCTGCTGGCGATCAGCAGTTCAATCTGGCTGACGCGCTTACTGTGATTTTTAACCCTATTTTTTTAAGTACTTTTTTAAGGACACCACCATGCTTGACCCGAAGCTATTGCGCTCGGATTTAAACGCCGTTGCCGAGAGCCTACAAACTAAAGGCTACACACTGGATTGCGAGGCATTTCTGGCCCTTGAAGCGCAGCGTAAAGCACTGCAGCTAGCTGCCGAGAGCGTGCAGCAAGAGCGCAATGCCTACTCCAAATCCATGGGTAAGATGATTGGTGAAGCCAAGGCCAAAGGGGAGGATATTGAACCCTTAAAAGCCAAGGGTGAGCAGCTTAAAAATGACTCAGCAGCTGCCGATGTGGCACTGACAGAAATTCAGGGGCAGTTAGACAGTTTGCTTCAGGGGCTTCCCAACATTCCACACAGTTCTGTGCCTGCGGGCAAGACTGAAGATGACAATATTGAACTGCACCGTTGGGGTACGCCGCGGCAGTTTGATTTTGAGATCAATGACCATGTTGATCTGGGTGGTGGCTTTAATGGTTTGGATTTTGATGTGGCGGCGAAGATTACCGGTTCACGGTTCTCTGTTATGCGTGGAGATTTGGCCAGTTTGCATCGTGCGCTAACCCAGTTTATGTTGAATACGCACATTAACGAGCATGGTTATGAAGAGGTCTATGTGCCTTACATTGTTAACCGCGAGTCTCTGTTTGGTACGGGCCAGCTGCCGAAGTTTGAAGAAGATCTGTTTAAGCTTGATGACGAGCGTGAGTTTTATTTGATCCCCACGGCTGAAGTGCCAATCACCAATCTGTATCGCAATGAAATTGTCGACAGCCTGCCGATTAAGTATGTGTCTCATACGCCTTGTTTCCGCAGTGAAGCGGGCAGCTATGGTCGCGATACTCGCGGTATGATTCGCCAGCATCAGTTTGAGAAGGTAGAGATGGTGCAATTTGTTCATCCGGATGAGTCTTGGGATGCGCTGGATTCTCTGGTGGGTCATGCAGAAGCGATTTTGCAGAAACTTGAGTTGCCGTATCGCAGTGTGATTCTCTGTGGTGGTGATCTGGGTTTCTCTGCGGCCAAGACCATTGATCTTGAGGTTTGGTTGCCGTCTCAGGAGAAGTATCGTGAGATTTCTTCTTGCAGTAATTTTGCCGACTTCCAGGCCCGTCGTATGAAGGCGCGCTTTAGGAATGCTGAGGGTAAGCCTGAGTTGTTGCACACGGTGAATGGTTCAGGGTTGGCGGTAGGGCGTACATTGGTGGCTGTGATTGAGAATTATCAACAGGCTGATGGGTCGATTGCGATTCCGGCGGTGTTGCAGCCATTGATGAATGGGTTGACTGAGATTCGTTAATCAGTGTTGTCGTCTCGACAGAGCTACTTAAATTGTTATCTCGACAGAGCTGCTTAATTTGTCATCTCGACAGAGCTACTTAATTTGTCATCTCGACAGAGCGTAGCGACGAGAGATCTCTGTGTTGGGTGCGGGCAAACCCATACAGACCCTTTGCGATCGGTCCCATGGACTTGCCAGTTTCAGCGTTCGCGCAACTCGCTATCGCTCAAACAGGGCGCTCTCTCAGTCTGAAAATGACAAGCCCATAAGCGGGCCCTGATTGATCGCAAAGGCTCTGCATGGTTTTGCTGGGAGATCGAGGGTGCTGATGGTAGATCTCTCACATACGTTCGAGATGACAGGTTTGGGAACGTTCGAAATGGCAAGGTTTAGCGCTGAACTCAAACACCCTGTCATCTCGACAGAGCGCAGCGACGAGAGATCTCTTTGTTGGGTTTTCTGCGAGATTGAGGGTGCTGATGGTAGATCTCTCACATACGTTCGAGATGACAGGTTTGGGAACATTCGAAATGGCAAGGTTTAGCGCTGAACTCAAACACCCTGTCATCTCGACAGAGCGCAGCGACGAGAGATCTCTGACCTGCAGTCGAGACAATATCTAAGGTAGCAAAGTAACAAACACCACCAAAACACAGAATACTCCACAAATAGAGAACCCATGGATTACCTACCGCTGTTCCACAACCTCAAAGGCCGCAATATCCTCGTAATCGGCGGCGGCGAAATTGCCCTGCGTAAAGTGCGCCTGGTGCAAGAAGCCAGTGCCATTATTACCATTGTGGCCAAAGACTTTTGCCCAGACCTGTTAGAGATGGACGCTCGGGACAAGGAGCATGGCTGCAATGGTCTAATCCTAATAACCGCGGGCTACGAGCACCAACATATGCTCGACTTGCCGAATATCGTAATGGTGATCGCGGCAACCAATGATCGTGATCTCAACCGCCTAGTTTCTGAACAGGCCCAAGCGGCCAATATCCTGTCTAATGTAGTGGATGACCCCAAATTCTCCACCGTAATTTTCCCCTCGATTGTCGATCGCTCGCCAATCCAGATCGCCATTTCCAGTGGCGGCGATGCGCCTGTATTGGTGCGTCTGTTACGCACAAAATTTGAAGCGCTATTACCCGCAGGTATGAGCAAGCTGGGTTCATTGGCTGGCAGCTTTCGCGAGCGGGTCAAAGCTAAGTTCTCCAACGGTGCTGACCGCAAAGCGTTTTGGGAGGAGGTCTTTCACGGCCCCATTGCCGAGCAGGCCTATGCCAATAATCTCGATGAAGCTGAGCGTATGCTGGCCCACAAACTTGAATCTACAGACGAGTTTAAAACCGGTGAAGTCTATCTGGTGGGTGGTGGTCCCGGCGATCCAGACCTGCTGACCTTCAAGGCCCTGCGACTGATGCAGCAGGCGGATATAGTGCTCTACGATCGCTTGGTATCCCCAGAGGTGCTCAATCTTGTGCGCCGTGATGCGACCCGAATCTATGTGGGTAAAACCGCTGGTGATCACCCAGTCACCCAAGACAATATCAATCAAAAGCTGGTGGACTATGCCCTTGAGGGCAATCGTGTGGTGCGCCTTAAAGGCGGCGATCCGTTTATCTTTGGTCGCGGCGGTGAAGAGATTGAAACCCTCGCCGAACACGGTATTCCCTTTCAGGTGGTTCCAGGGATTACTGCAGCCTCTGGCTGTGCCAG
>CAJQJT010000071.1 GCA_905478725.1 uncultured Pseudomonadales bacterium | reverse complement strand
CTCGGCCTCTTGCTCATCTCTGAGCCGCTGCTCTTCAGCCAGACGCAACTCCTCTAGACGTTTTTTTTCACTGAGCGCAGCAATACGTTCTTGCTCACGCTTTTTATCTTCGGCCTTTTTCTGCGCGGCCAGTTTGTCGCGGCGCTGCTTGTCTTGGCGTTTTTTCGCCTCGCGCTTCTGCTTGGCTAGATCCACCTTAGGCTTTTTGGGTTTGGCCTTTGGTTGAACGACTTTCTTGGGCGCCAATTCCACTAGCTTAGCTTCAATAAATTGGGGCTGCATCATTACCCTGGTGGTCTCCGGCTCCCAGCCAACAAAGAGCACCGCAACCAACCCCAGGTGCAGTGCTAGACTGACCAGAACGGCGACTGAGTAACTGAGAAAACTGCCCATATTAATTTGCTGGTGGCTCCGTGACCAAACCCACGGATGGTGCTCCGGCGGCCTGTAGCTCGCTCATCAAATCAACCACTACGCCGTAATCCACCTTGCTGTCACCCCAAACCAAGACTGGGGTTTTCGGGGTCTGACGGAGTATTTTTGCAACTCGGTCTTTGATCACATCGAGACTCTGAATCTGATTCTCGCCTTTCACATCAATCCAATAACTACCGTCAGCTTTGATCGAGACAATAAAAGGTTCTTGGTCCTTGGTATCCATAGGCGCTGAGTTGGCCTCGGGCAGGTCCACCTTAACGCCCTGCATTAATAGCGGCGCGGTGATCATAAATACCACCAGTAATACCAGCGTCACGTCTATATAAGGTACGACGTTTATCTCGGCAACCAGTTTTCGTTTCGTTCGTTTTGTCTTCACTTATCGAGCCTCAAAAGCTTATCCATTTGCTAACTGCGCTTGAGCCAATTAGTTGGCGCGAATCTGGCGGTGCAAAATACTCGAAAACTCCTCGGCGAAGGTTTCGTAGCTGCTGTTCATGGTCTCCACTATGGCGGCATAGCGGTTGTAGGCTATTAATGCGGGAATCGCCGCAAACAGACCCATGGCCGTGGCAATTAGCGCTTCCGAGATTCCGGGTGCGACGGTGGCGAGAGTTGCCTGCTGCACCATGGCAAGGCCACGGAAGGAGTTCATGATTCCCCATACTGTTCCAAAGAGACCTATATAAGGACTGACTGAGGCAACACTGGCGAGAAACGGCAGGCTGATATTGAGTTTTTCATCTTCCCTGGACAGGGCCACACGCATGGCGCGATCGGTACCTTCCATAATGGCATCGGGATCCGCTTTGTCGGTTTGAGCTAGACGGTTGAATTCACGAAAACCGGCGCGAAAGACGTTTTCTACCCCGTCGCGGCCGCCATGCTCTTTGGCTTCTTGGGTGAGTTCGCCGTAAAGTTTATTCAGATCCACACCGGACCAGAAGGCATCTTCAAACTGACGAAATCCACGCTGAGCGGCGCTGAGAAAAATCCCCCGCTGCACGATCATCATCCAAGACATAATGGAGGCAATAAACAAAATCCCCATCACGATTTGCACAAGCACGCTGGCATTGGAGATCAGGTGCCAAATGGACATGTTTTCTTCTATCAATTGTGTAACTCCCTGTTTAGCTAAATTGGGTTCTTAACGCTTTTGGTTAAAGCTTTCGCTTAAAGCATTGAACATAGGTTTCGGCATACCCTGCGGACGCTTGGTAGCAGAATTCACGCAAGCCACTTTGACCCAGCCTTCTACCAAGAGCTCATCGCCGCGAAAAACTTGCTGAGTCATCTGAAATGTCACACGACTGGCTTTACTGAGCACCGCGGTTACGCTGATTTGATCATCCAGTATGGCTGGGTTGTGATACTTCAGCGACACGTCGGTGACCACAAACTGCATGTCGTCAAATAGAGCCGGTTTGTCAAAACCTAGACTGCGCATCAGTTCGGTGCGCGCACGTTCCATATATTTTAGATAGTTAGCATAGAACACTATGCCACCGGCATCGGTGTCTTCAACATAGACGCGGATGGCCAGACGAAACTCTGCCAGTGAATTAGGCATCGGGGGCGCCCTGCTTCGGGCTTTGTGTTGGTTGAAGGCTTTCTGCGGGCTGAAGGCTTTCTATTGGCTGAAGGCTTTCTAAGGGCTGAAGGCTCTCCATCTTCCGCGGCGTCTGCAAACCGAAATACTCATAGGCCATGCGCGTCGCCATGCGACCACGGGAGGTGCGCATCAGATAGCCCTGCTGAATCAGATAGGGTTCCAACACATCTTCAATAGTGCCCCGCTCTTCGCTGAGTGCAGCGGCGAGACTGTCGACGCCCACTGGGCCGCCTTCAAATTTTTCCATCAACGTAAGCAGCAAGCGACGATCCTGATGATCAAAACCACGCTGATCCACTGCCAGCATATTCAATGCCGCATCGGCAATTTCTGCACTTATCGAGCCATCACCTTTAACTTCGGCATAATCACGAACACGGCGCAATAGACGATTGGCAATTCGTGGTGTACCCCGAGAACGACGGGCAATTTCAGCGGCGCCTTTGGCATCTATAGAGACATTTAAAATCGCGCCAGCACGGACAATAATGCTGGTGAGGTCGGCTTCCGAATAAAACTCCAGACGCTGAACAATACCAAAGCGATCGCGCAGTGGTGCGGTCAGAAGACCGGCTCTAGTGGTGGCCCCTACCAATGTAAAAGGCGGTAGATCCAATTTAATCGAGCGTGCCGCTGGGCCTTCGCCGATGACAATATCTAGTTGGTAGTCTTCCATCGCCGGATAGAGAATTTCTTCTACCACAGGACTGAGACGGTGTATTTCATCAATAAACAGTACATCGCCAGGTTCAAGATTGGTCAGTAGTGCAGCGAGGTCGCCAGCTTTTTCAAGCACTGGGCCAGAGGTAGTTTTAAGCGCTACCTGCATCTCATTGGCGATAATATGTGCGAGGGTGGTTTTACCCAGTCCGGGAGGACCAAAGACTAAGGTGTGATCTAGAGGTTCGCTACGCTTGCGCGCGGCTTCGATAAAGATGCCCAGCTGTTCAACCACAACTGGCTGACCCACATAGTCTTCGAGGCTTACCGGACGCAGTGCGCGATCAAAACGCTCTTCGGCAACAGACATCTCGGGGGATATTATGCGGTCGGGCTCTATCATCTGACACCATGGTGGTTTTGCCCCGTAGCATACATTGATGGTTAGAGTTTTTCACTAGTGAGCCGGAGGTTTATTGTGAATAAACCCGCAGCTATGAGCCCATACTTTTAAGCGCGAGGCGAATCAACTCGCCAGCATCGCTGACCGATTCATTGGCCACGCGACTGATTATTTTCGCTGCATCCGTGGGTTTATAGCCCAGTGCTATTAACGCACTCTCTGCTTCCTGAGAAATATCTGGCTTCGCCTCTCGAGCACCGGCTGCAGCACCTCCTGCAGTGGCATCCACATCGCCGATCTTGTCACGCATTTCGATCAACAGACGTTCGGCGGTTTTTTTGCCCACTCCCGGCAGCTTCACCAGAGTGGCTATATCGTTATTGTGTACACAGATAGCAAAATCATTAGCCGACATACCGGACAGAATGGCTAGAGCCATTTTCGGACCCACGCCATTGACCTTAATGAGATGGCGGAACAGTTGACGCTCAGACTGAGTGCCAAAACCATAGAGCTGCTGCACATCCTCACGGACCACAAAATGGGTGTGCAGAGTGACGGCCTCGCCAGCCGCAGGAACACCAAAAAAGGTGTTAAGTGACACCAGTACTTCATAGCCAACGCCCTGCACATCGATCAATAGATCCGGCGCCTTTTTCTCGATTACCTTACCCTGAAGTCGTCCAATCATTTTCGCTATAAATCCTGAGTTTGTTTATTTAAGTCGCCCGCGGGCATAACCTTTGGCGCCTGTTGCCGCCAGCGCTCTGGAGGTCTGAGCATGACAGAGCGCAACGGCCAGAGCATCAGCTGCATCTTCCGCTGGCGCGCTAGAGAGTTTTAGTAACTGCACAATCATCATCTGCACCTGGGCTTTGTCCGCAGCACCGGTTCCGACCACGGCCAATTTAATACTCCGGGCAGAGTACTCCCCCACCGAGAGCCCGGCATTGACCCCAGCCACAATTGCGGCACCACGAGCCTGGCCCAGTTTTAG
>CAJQJT010000070.1 GCA_905478725.1 uncultured Pseudomonadales bacterium | reverse complement strand
CTGTTTTTTTTCAGCGGCGACTCTCTATTGAAGGTGATACAGATTTAGCCTTAGAAGTAAAAAATGTAATCGATACTGTGGATTTAGATAGGCTGCCAGAGTGGCTTAAAAAAGCCCTTTCACTGAGCCAGCTTGTGAATAAACATTTTCTGGATAAAAAAGCCTTTTAGAAGAGACCTAAAATGGAACTAGTATGCCCTGCCGGCAGTCTACCTGCCCTAAAAGCCGCCATCGATAAGGGTGCAGATGCTGTCTATATCGGCTTTAAGGATGACACCAATGCACGGCATTTTTCTGGGCTTAATTTCAATGATAGAAAAGCCCAAAAAGCGTTGGATTACGCACGCGGCCAGGGTGTAAAAATCTTTGTGGCGATCAATACTTATGCGCAACCCAGTGGTTGGGAGCGCTGGCAGCGAGCAGTGGATTTGGCCGCAGACCTCTCTGTAGATGCGCTGATTATTGCCGATATGGGCATTCTCAACTATGCCGCTCAACGCTATCCACAGCTCCCCCTGCATCTATCGGTACAGGGTTCATGCACCAGCGCCGAAGGGCTAACGTTTTATCATCGAGAATTTGGCATTCGCCGCGCAGTCTTGCCCCGCGTTCTGTCATTGGATCAAGTGAAAACTGTCGCCAAACAGAGCCCAGTGGATCTCGAGGTCTTTGGCTTTGGCAGTCTCTGTATTATGGCGGAAGGCCGCTGTCACCTGTCCAGCTATGTCACCGATCAATCACCGAATAATAGCGGCGTCTGCTCTCCGGCCAAAGATGTGCGATGGACTCAGACGGAGGATTATTTGGAATCACGACTCAACAATATCTTGATTGATCGCTATCAGGCAGGAGAAACCGCCGGCTATCCAACCCTCTGCAAAGGTCGCTTTGCTGTGGAAGCTACTGTTTTTCACGCCCTTGAAGAGCCGGTTAGTTTAAATACCCTAGACCTTATTCCCCAATTATCTGCCGCCGGCATCAAAGCGATCAAACTTGAGGGGCGCCAGCGCAGCCCAGCCTATGTGGCGCAGATAGTTTCAGTGTGGCGCAGTGCGCTGGATAGTTTCGCCAAGGCCCCAGAAAGCTTTTCCCCCAAGGTTGAATGGATACAAAAACTAGCCAACGTTTCAGAAGGGGCACAAACCACTCTGGGTGCCTATCATCGCGCCTGGCAATAAACCCAACTAGGAGACTAACTCTATGAAAATTTCAGTGGGTCCAATTTATTATTACTGGCCACGGCAACAAGTTATGGACTTCTATCAGGAGATAATTCAAACCCCAGTGGATGTGATTTATCTGGGTGAAACCGTATGCGCTAAGCGTCGTGAACTGCGCAGTGGCGACTGGTTAGAACTTGCCGAGGAGCTCTGTGACTCCGGCAAAAAAATTGTGCTCTCCACTCTGACACTGATTGAATCCCGCGCCGATATAGCCGCGTTAAAAAAACTCTGCAGCCAGAGCCCCTGCTTGGTCGAAGCCAATGATATGTCAGCGGTACAAATTCTCGCCGACAATAACCTGCCCTTTGTGGCTGGCCCATCGATCAATATTTACAATGCCCAAGCATTGCAGGTTCTCTATCAGAAAGGTATGCAGCGCTGGGTGATGCCAGTGGAAATTATGCGTCAAAATCTTGACGGCATTTTAAAACAGGCAATGACTATGGGCTTTGGAGATAAGATCGAAACCGAGGTCTTTAGCTACGGCAAATTACCCTTGGCCTACTCCGCACGCTGCTTTACTGCGCGGGCAAAAAATCTCGCCAAAGATGGCTGCCAACTCAGTTGCATGGACTATCCCGATGGTTTGCCACTGCATAGTCAGGAGTTTCAAGTTCATGGAGAAACACCAAAACTGTTTACCATCAATGGTATTCAGACTCAGTCCGGGCAGTGTTATAACTTGCTCGACCAATGGCCAATTATGCATAAGATTGGTGTGGATATTATGCGTATTAGCCCAGGAAGCCAAGGCACTGCAGATGTAATCAGGCAGCTGTCTAGCGCTCTATCGGGAGCATCGGCCGATCTCTCAAGAGCACAGATCAACAGTCAACTCAAACTGATTGCGGAAGAACAGTGCAATGGCTATTGGTATGGCGTTCCGGGTATGGATAGTTGTGCGGGACTAGCTGGGGACAAATAGCTAGGAACTAATAGCTAGTAAATAATAGCGGGGAAATAATAGCTGTATATTTATAAAAATACTCAGAGCCGACTAAACAAATAGATCAATAAAACAAAGCTCAAAAACCAAAACCCTGAAAGCAATTTCCACAGTGTAAGACTGCTGGCATTCTTTTCAATAACAGGGTCGCTCTGGAGAAATATCGGATTGGGCTGGGTTAGATCTCGCAGCAATTCATCAATCGTCTGATAGCGCTGCTGTAAATCAAAGGCCACGCCCTTCTCCAGGGCCGCGTCAAACCATATAGGTATCTGGGCATTGTACTGTGCAGCACTGATATAGCGCAGGCGATCATAGTCAAAGGCATCGCGGCACTCTTCTATGCTTTCACCGTAGGGTAAATGGCCGGTAAAGATTTCATAGACAATCGTCGCCAGCGCATAGACATCGCCCT
>CAJQJT010000069.1 GCA_905478725.1 uncultured Pseudomonadales bacterium | reverse complement strand
AAATAGTGGTGCGCAGTCAGCCCGATGGCACCAAATTACTGCTTAGTGATGTGGCGACTATTCGGGATGGTTTTGCTGAATCCAATACTCTAGTGCGCTTTGATGGCAAGACCGCTTTTAACCTAGGTGTGTTTGCTGTGGAAGACCAAGATATCCTGACGATTAGTAATATCGTAAAGCAATATATTCAGGACAAACGCAAAACCCTGCCCGAGGGATTACAGATTGCCGAGTTCTTCGACACCTCGTTCCACCTCCGCGGGCGTCTCAATATGATGTTGGAAAACCTGGCTTTGGGTGCCGTGCTAGTGGCGATTGTGCTGGGATTATTTTTGAACCTGCATGTGGCAGGTTGGGTGATGTTGGGTATTCCTGTAAGTTTTCTTGGGGCCTTTTGGTTGATGCCGGTTAATCCCTATCCTGTGGATATTAACGTTCTCAGTTTGTTCGCTTTCATTATGGTTCTGGGGGTTGTGGTGGATGATGCCATTGTCATTGGCGAAAGTATTTTTAGCGAGGCGAAAAAGGACTTCAAGGCCAAATCTACCGAGAGCGAGGGCCATAAGACTGCCTACAAAACCTCGGTGGCCACAGTGATTGCCGGTGCTAAAAAAGTAGCAACCCCTTCAACCATTGGCGTGCTCACTACCATGGCGGCTTTTGCGCCGATATTATTTGTTGGTGGCGCAGCGGCACCCTTTTTTGAGTCTATTGCTGTAGTGGTGATTCTCTGCCTATTGTTTTCGCTGGTTGAATCAAAGCTGATACTGCCCGCGCATTTGGTTGGACTGGAACTGGGTAAACCGACTAAACCGCGAATGGCGTTTATTGAACGTTGGCAGCGCAATATAGGCGACGGACTTAGTCAGTTTGTTGAGAATCGCTATATTCCTTTTTTAAAACGCTGCCTGGATCATCGCTACGCGACCCTAGCAGGGTTTTTGGCCCTGCTGATTATTTCAATCAGTGCCGTCAACAGCGGTATAGCGCGATTTGAATTCTTCCCCAATGTGCCCGGTGATGGTGTGCAGGCGCAAATTATTATGCAAGACGGGACATCGGTGGAAAATTTACAGGAGACCCTGACGCGTGTGGAAGCTGCGGCCTATGAGGTTGATGCAGAGTATCGCAGTAGTCACCCAGGCAGTAAGGGATTAATAGAGCACAGTGTTTTTTATACTGAGTCGGATGTGCAGGCGATGTTTATGCTTTCCCTAACCCATTCCGAAGATCGTGATCTCGATGGTTTTGAAATCGAAAAACTTTGGCGCGATAAAGTCGGCAACTTACCCAATGTGCGCAAGCAGCGTTATTACGCCGGTACCAATGCCGGTGGAGGTGCGAAGATTAATCTCACTCTCTCAGGTACAGACCCAGAGCAGCTGACTTTAGCTGGAGCTGCCTTGGCGGAAAAGTTGGGTGAGTACAACGGGGTTTTTGATATCTATAACTCTCAGGGTGCAGGTAGTCGGGAAATATTGATTGGCCTAAAGCCTAATGCCAGTCAGCTGGGTATTAGCCTTGGGGATATCGCCCGTCAGGTGCGCCAGGCATTTTATGGTGAAGAGGTTCAGCGTTTGCAGCGCGGGCCTGACACTCTAAAAGTCATGGTGCGCTACCCCATTGAAGAGCGCAGCTCTATTGCCACTCTGGAGAATATGCATATTCGCACAGCCAGCGGTCACGCCATTACCATTGGCGAGGTAGCCGATATTCGTTTAGGACTGGGGCTCACCGCTATATCGCGAATTGATCGCGAGCGCACGGTGACTATTACTGCAGATGTAGATGCCAGCAAAGCGCAAAGTGGAACGGTGATTGAGGACTTAACCACAGAATTTATGCCGCAATTATTGGCCCGCTATTCTGGCGTTAAGTTTGGCCTAGGTGGCGCCAGCCAAGAACAGCAGACCTTAATGCAGCGCATGATTTTGGGTTTTGTCGCATCTCTGTTTCTGATCTATGGCTTACTGGCGGTGCCACTAAAGTCCTATGTGCAGCCCTTGGTGATTATGGCGGTTATTCCTTTTGGCTTTATTGGTGCGGTGGTCGGACATATTATTTTTGGCGTTTCCATCAGTATGCTGTCGATCTTTGGTTTGATCGCCCTCGCGGGGGTGGTGGTCAACGACAGTTTGATTCTGGTGGAGTTTGTTAATCGTGGGCGCTCTGATGAGCTGAGCATAGATGAAGCACTTGTAGGTGCGGGTAGGCAGCGTTTTAGGGCGATCTTACTGACTACTATGACTACCTTTGTGGGGCTGCTGCCGATGTTATTTGAAACCAGCACCCAGGCCCAGTTTGTCATTCCCATGGCGCTGTCTCTTAGCTTTGGTATTGTCTTTGCTACCACTATTACGCTGATTCTGATTCCCTGTCTCTATCGGGTTATCTACGATCTGCGTGATTCGAAACGCTTTGTTGAGCCGGTGTTAGCGGCTGATTAATCTGCCTATCCAAGCTATTTGAAAAGCCTGCACAACGCGGGCTTTGTCGCTACAATACGCGGCTCAATACTATCTTGGAGAAACCCTTGGCGCTTCGCTTTATCGAATCCTCAAAGTTGCCCACTCGCTGGGGCACTTTTGACATCCATGGTTTTGAAGATCCCTTTAAAGGCAAAGAGCATATCGCCATCAGCATGGGTGACTGTGCCAGTGACGAGCCGCTGCTAATTCGAATTCACTCCGAGTGTTTGACCGGCGATGCATTGGGCAGTTTGCGCTGTGACTGTGGCGAACAGCTGCAAGAGGCTATGAAGCGGATTTCTGAAAAAGGCCGCGGCGCGATTCTCTATCTGCGCCAAGAGGGCCGAGGCATTGGTCTGGTGAATAAAATCCGTGCTTACAATCTTCAGGATCAGGGTGCTGACACTGTGGAAGCCAACGAGCGTTTAGGCTTTGGTGCTGATATGCGTGATTATTCTATCTGCGCTTCGATGCTTGAACATTTGGGCGCCACGGAAGTTCGCTTGATGACCAATAATCCGCGCAAGATCGACGCACTAAAAGCCTTGGGCATCAATGTAGTCGAGCGCGAGCCAATTCAGGCTGATAGCAATCCTCATAATGTTCAGTATCTGTCCACCAAGGCGGGCAAGTTGGGTCACCTATTTAAGGACGAGAAATGAGTCTGGCAAAGCGTATTATTCCCTGTTTGGATGTGGACAAAGGCCGTGTGGTAAAAGGTGTGCAGTTTGTTGATATCCGCGATGCTGGGGATCCGGTTGAAGTTGCCCGTCGTTACAACGAACAGGGTGCCGATGAGATTACCTTTCTCGACATTACTGCTAGCCATGAGGCGCGGGATACTACGCTGCATACGGTCGAGCGTATGGCCGGGCAGGTATTTATTCCCTTAACCGTTGGCGGTGGCGTGCGTGAATTGCAGGACATTCGTAATCTGTTGAATGCCGGTGCTGACAAAGTGGCGATTAATTCTGCTGCGATTCACAATCCGGAATTTGTCCGTGAAGCCGCTCAGCGTTTTGGTTCTCAGTGCATAGTGGTGGCCATTGATGCGAAGCAGGTTGAGCAGGGGGATGAGTGTCGCTGGGAGATCTTTACTCACGGTGGACGCAAGCCTACAGGGATTAATGCCATTGAATGGGCGAAGAAAATGACTGCCTATGGTGCTGGTGAGATTTTGCTGACGAGCATGGATCGCGATGGCACTAAGAATGGTTTTGATCTGGATCTGACATCACGGATTAGCGATGCGGTGAACGTACCGGTGATTGCTTCAGGTGGTGTGGGCAATCTGCAGCATCTAGTGGATGGTATTGTTTTGGGTAAGGCTGATGCGGTGTTGGCAGCGAGTATTTTTCACTTTGGTGAGCATACGGTGCCTGAGGCGAAGCGTTATATGGCCGAGCGTGGTGTTACCGTTAGGCTTTGATTGACCTTTAGTTAATCCAATCTACAACCCTTTTAATCCCGACAGAGCGCAGCGACGAGGAAACTCATTGTCCGGTTCCCACAGCTCTAGCGTTGCTGCAAGACTTACTTGGCTCCAGCCGCCTTTAGCGCAGTCACATACTCTGTTCCATGGCCATGCTCGGAGGCAACTTCGACCATTGTCTTGCCATCGGGGTTGATGGCATTTAAGTCGTGGCCAGCCTCTTTAAAGAAGTTTAAAAAGGTCACAAAGTTGTCGATGTTCATACCGCGGTAGGTTTTCTCCAGCAGGTGAAAGTCAGTGCTCACTCCGGCCGGTGCTTCGTATTGCAGGAAGCTTTTTACGCGCTCATCATCAAAGACTTCGCCGAGGACTTTTTCTTTATCTTTCTTTAGTGACATGATTTTTCCTAATTTTTTACAGTAGTTCGTTAAGCTTTTGAGCGAGTATTTGATTCACCTGTTGGGGATTAGCCTGGCCCTTTGAGGCTTGCATAATCTTACCCATAAAGCCGCCAAGCTTTTTCTTTCGTTTGGCTTCGTCGGTATTGATGTAATCATCGACCATGGCTTGGTTGGCGGTTAATACCTCGACAACCATCTTTTCCAGAGCACCACTATCGGAGACCTGTTTGAGTCCGCGAGTTTCGATAATTTCATCGGCGCTGCCTTCGCCGGCCCACATGCCTTCGAAGACTTCTTTGGCCATCTTGCCGCTGATGCTGTTGTCGGCAATGCGCGTTATCAGTTCGCCCAGTTGCTCTGCACTGACTGGGCTTTTGCCGATACTAAGATCTTGGCTGTTCAAGCGTGCGGCCAGTTCACCCATGGTCCAGTTGGCAGTCAGCTTGGCATTGTTGGATTTCTCTGCGGCGATTTCGAAATAGGCTGCCATCGCGGCGTCGCTACCAATAACGGCAGCGTCATAATCGGATAAACCATATTGCTCAATAAAGCGCGCCTGTCTGGCATCCGGTAGCTCGGGCAGATTGCGGCGCAGTTCTTCGATAGTTTCATCGCTGACAATGACCGGTAGTAGATCGGGGCAGGGAAAGTAGCGATAGTCGTTAGCTTCCTCTTTGCTGCGCATAGAACGAGCGACCTTGGTGTCGCCGTTATACAGGCGAGTTTCCTGCTTTACAGTGCCGCCATCTTCGATCAGGTCAATCTGACGCTCGACTTCCTTGGCGATCGCCTCTTCCATAAACTTATAGGAGTTGAGGTTTTTGGTTTCGGTTCTGGTGCCCAGTTCAGTGGTGCCAGTGGGGCGCACGGAGACATTGACGTCAAAGCGCATGCTGCCCTGAGACATCTCGCCGTCGCAGATGCCGATGGAGGTGACAATACTGTGGAGCCGTTTGGCAAAGGCGATGGCTTCTTCGGCATTACTCATATCCGGCTCGGAGACAATCTCGATTAGCGGGGTACCGGCGCGATTGAGATCTATACCAGAAACGCCGTGGCGGAAGTCGCCCTCATGGAGTGACTTACCGGCATCTTCTTCTAGGTGAGCATGATGGATACGTACATTTTTAGTGCTGCCATCGGCCAGTTTAATTTCAACATTACCGCGACCCACTATGGGCTTTTCCAGCTGTGTAGTCTGGTAGCCTTTGGGAGAGTCGGGGTAAAAATAATTCTTTCGTTCGAAGGCGGACTCTTTGCCAATTTCCGCATCAATTGCCAAACCAAACATCACTGCATAGTGCACGGCCTGTTTGTTGAGTACAGGCAATGTGCCGGGCATGGCCAGATCAATGGCACAGGCCTGAGTGTTGGCTTCGGCACCGAATGAGGTGCTGGCGCCAGAAAAGATCTTGGTTTTGGTGGCCAGCTGCACATGCACTTCGAGGCCGATAACGGTTTCCCAACCTGAATAACTCATTAGGCAACTCCCTCTGGCGTGAGACTGTGCCACTGAGTGGCCTGTTGATACTGATGGGCGATATTTAACATGCGCGCCTCATCAAAGTAGTTGCCGATAATTTGTAGACCAACGGGTTTTTCCTCAACCATGCCGCAGGGTACTGACATACCGGGAAGGCCGGCCAAATTGGTGGCGACGGTGTAAATGTCTTCGAGGTACATGGCCACGGGGTCGTCGCCCTTGGAGCCAAACTTAAACGCCGGTGATGGGGTGGTGGGGCCCATAATCACATCGACTTGCTCAAAGGCTTTTTCAAAATCTTGCTGAATCAGCTGGCGAACTTGCTGGGCTTTGCCATAGTAAGCGTCGTAATAACCGGCGGACAGGCAGTAGGTGCCAATTAGGATGCGGTGCTTCACTTCGTCGCCAAAGCCTTCGGCTCTGGTACGGGTATACAAATCATTGAGATCTTTGGGATCCTCGCAGCGATAGCCGTATCGAACACCATCAAAACGCGTCAGGTTGGTCGAGGCCTCAGCTGGTGCGATGACATAATAGGCCGGTACTGACAGGCCAGTGTTGGGAAGGCTGATCTCGATCAGTTCTGCGCCCTGAGCTTCGTATTCAGCCAGAGCAACACGCACAGCTTTTTCAGTATCGGCATCCAGACCTTCGGAAAAATATTCCTTAGGCACGCCAATCTTTAAGCCTTTGATGCTGTCGCCCAGAGTGGCGCTGTAGTCCGGCACTTCGCGATCAATGCAGGTGGAATCTTTGTCATCATAACTGGCCATACAGTTGAGCAATATGGCGCAGTCTTCGGCAGTGCGAGCCATGGGGCCGCCCTGATCAAGACTTGAGGCAAAGGCGATCATTCCCCAGCGCGATACCCGACCATAAGTCGGCTTTAAGCCAGTAATACCACAGAGAGCTGCGGGCTGACGGATCGAGCCGCCGGTATCGGTTGCGGTTGCCCCTGGCGCTAATCGAGCTGCCACGGCTGCAGCAGAACCACCGGATGAACCGCCGGGAACTGAGTCGCTGGCCCAGGGGTTTTTCACTGGTCCGTAGAAGCTGGTCTCATTGGAGGAGCCCATGGCGAACTCGTCCATATTGGTCTTACCCAGAACTACAGCACCGGCTTTTTCGAAGTTTTCGACCACGGTGGCATTGTAGGGAGGGATAAAATTATCCAGCATCTTGGAACCGCAGCTGGTGCGAACGCCATTGGTGCAGAAGATATCTTTGTGCAGTATGGGTACGCCACAGAGGGCGGGGGCATTGCCTGCGGCCAGTCTTTTGTCGGCAGCAGCAGCGGCTTTTAGCGCCTGATCTGCAGTCACCGTAATCACGGCATTGTAGTTGGCATCCAGTCTGGCGATGCGCGCTAAAAAGTGCTGAGTTAGCTCAACACTGGAGAATTCTTTGCTCTGCAGGCCTGTGACAAGCTCGGCGATAGTGAGGTTATGCATGAGGGACCTGTTTATTCTATGACTTTGGGCACGAGAAACAGCCCTTCTTCGGTATCTGGTGCGATGGCCAAAAAGGCGTCGCGCTGATTGATCTCGCTAACCTCATCTTCACGCAGGCGCTGAGTCGCTTTCATGGGGTGTGACATGGCCTCGACACCATCGGTATTCACAGCTTGCAGTTGATCTACCAGTTCGAGAACACTGCTCAAGCGCTGTGACACTTCGGTGATAGTGTCTTCGCTGATGGCGATGCGGGATAACGTCGCCAATTTTTCGATTTCTTGTCGTTCGATACTCATTAAAATAATCCATCTGTCAGCAGTGGCTTGAAGGAGGTTTGCCGCGCCTATTAGAAAGGCCGTAAGGTACCATAAATGGTCTTGTCAGGTTAAGGGGGCGGGATTGATTAAAGGCCTATTTGTCAGGCATTTAGGTCAGTTTTTTATGAATTTGGCTAACTTCTGGCTAGATACGGCCGAATGCTATAAAAATACAACAATTCAGCTAGTGAGCGCTTGCTCTAGCAGTCTGCCGCTGTTAAATTTAGCCAATAATTTTGCAGCGGTTCGCTGCCGGCTCAGCGACTTAATCCAAGCAGCCGCACTTAAAGGAAATATAACTAGATGTTTAAGAAACTCCGCGGCTTCTTCTCCAGTGATTTGTCGATCGATTTAGGGACAGCAAACACCCTTATCTATGTTCGTGAAGAAGGGATCGTTCTCAATGAGCCCTCTGTTGTCGCCATCCGCCAGCATCTCGGGCAAAAAATTATTGAAGCAGTTGGTGTCGATGCCAAGCGTATGTTGGGTCGCACGCCAGGCAACATTACCGCTATTCGGCCTCTGAAAGACGGTGTTATTGCCGATTTTCAGGTCACCGAAAAAATGCTCCAGCACTTTATTAAAAAAGTCCATGCCTCCAGTTTTGTTCCCCCCAGTCCTCGCGTCCTTATCTGTGTTCCCTGTATGGCCACAGAAGTGGAGAAGCGTGCGATTAAAGAGTCGGCCTACAGTGCTGGTGCTCGCGAAGTTTATCTAATTGAAGAGCCAATGGCTGCGGCCATTGGTGCCGGTATGCCGGTTGGAGAAGCCGTAGGTTCGATGGTTGTGGATATTGGTGGTGGTACTACTGAAATCGCTATTCTGTCTCTCAACGGTGTAGTGTTTTCTGATTCCGTACGCATTGGCGGCGATCGTTTTGACGAGTCAATTGTTAACTTTGTGCGCCGCAAGTACGGCAGCGTCATTGGTGACAGCACCGCAGAGCGTATTAAAATGGAAATCGGCGGCGCCTATTTAAGCAAAGAAGTTCGTGAAATTGATGTTCGCGGTCGCAACCTTGCCGAAGGTGTTCCGAAAAGCTTTACCCTGAATAGCGACGAAATTCTCGAGTCGTTGCAAGAGCCTTTGGCTGGTATTGTGCAGGCGGTAAAGCGTGTGCTTGAGCAGTCGCCGCCAGAGCTGGCGTCAGATATTGCCGAAACCGGTATTGTCCTGACCGGTGGCGGTTCGATGTTGCGTGACCTCGATCGCTTGCTGACAGCTGAGACTGGGCTGCCGGTAATACTTGCTGAAGACCCGCTGACCTGCGTTGCCCGTGGTGGTGGTGTGGCACTTGAAATGATGGACAGCAATAAATTAAATTCGCTAACTTTCTAAGGTTGTCCGTCGCTGGCGAAATCTTAGTCCCTTACTCTTTTAAGGGTTTTAGAATTCTGCGTTTTTTATTAGCTCAAGGCTTTTTATTAGCTCAAGGCTGTTCAGTCGCTCAAGGCTGTTTATTAGCTGAAGGATATTCAGGAGGGTTTTATGGCAAATGTATTTAAAA
>CAJQJT010000068.1 GCA_905478725.1 uncultured Pseudomonadales bacterium | reverse complement strand
CAAAGCCCACAAGCGACTGATGCAGCGCCTGCACCCGGACCGCGGTGGCAGCGACTATCTTGCCGCTAAAATAAATGCCGCCAAAGATCAGCTAATCTAGCTTGTAGCCAAAGCCCCAATATACTGAGCAACCTATGCATCACAGGCAAGATTTTGATCCTGCAAAAAAGATTAACTGGAAGATATTTCAGGTCATCTGGCCTTACCTGCTCGAATACAAAGTTCGTATTGGTATTGCCATTGTCTGTTTGGTGCTTTCTAAAGCAGCCAGTGTCTATGGTCCTTTTTTACTCAAAGATATAGTCGACACTCTGAATCCTACCGCTAGTGGTGACAGTGCTCCCAGCACTCCCAACCTGATGGCAGTGCCCATCGGACTGGTGCTCGCCTATGGCTTCGCGCGCTTTTCCATGATCATTCTCGGCGAAATCCGCGATACGGTATTTGGTCGAGTCACTGAGCGGGCAATGCGTCGCATTGGTTTACAGGTATTTAATCATGTCCACAGCCTAGACCTAGACTTTCACCTCAACCGCCGCACCGGTGGTTTGGCCAGAGATATAGAGCGCGGCGTCAGCGGCATCAGCTTTTTGATGCGCTTTTTTGTGTTCAATATTGCCCCCACATTAATTGAAATCGGTCTGGTGATTGGCCTGCTGTTTTATAACTATGGCATAGAGTTCGCCGCTATCACCATGGCCTCTGTGGTCCTTTATATTTTCTTTTCCATGATCACCACTGACTGGCGCACCCAGTTTGTTCGCGAAGCCAATAAAGCTGACTCCGCCGCCAGTACCAGATCCATAGACAGCTTGTTAAATTATGAAACGGTTAAATACTTTACTAATGAAGAGTATGAGGCGCGCCTCTATGACCATGCACTAGAAGATTGGGAATCGGCTAGACGCAAAAATCGCCTGTCTCTACTTTCACTCAATGCAGGCCAAGCACTTATTATCACCGTCGCCATGACCGCCATGATGTGGCTGGCCGCCCAGCGAGTGGCCGAGGGCGCCATGACCATTGGTGACTTTGTCTTGATCAATGCTTTTATGATGCAGCTGTTTATGCCGCTTAACTTTCTCGGGTTTGTCTACCGTGAAATCAAAGGATCCATGGCCAATATCGAGAACATGTTTGCCCTGATGGACCTGAGAAGCAAGGTCCAAGATGCATCAGCAGCGCCGCAGCTCAATGTCCGCAAGGGGCATATTCGCTTTGACCAGGTCTGCTTTGACTATCAGCCGGACCGGCAGATTCTGAAAAACATCAGCTTTGAGATCCAGCCAGGTGAAAAAGTCGCCATAGTCGGCGCCAGTGGTGCCGGAAAATCCACCCTGGTAAAACTATTATTCCGCTTTTACGACCCCACCCAGGGCAGCATTTCCATTGATGGCCAGGATATTCGCACAGTGTCCCAACATTCCCTACGCGGGGCCATCGGCATAGTGCCTCAGGATACGGTACTGTTTAACAGCAGCATCTTTGACAACATTCGTTACGGCAAGCCCGAGGCCAGCGACGAGGAAGTTCACAATGCAATCCGCATGGCCCACCTCGAAGCCTTTATCAAGCAGTTGCCAGATGGCGTTGACACCATGGTGGGTGAACGGGGCTTAAAACTGTCCGGAGGTGAAAAGCAACGTGTCGCCATCGCCAGAACTATTCTTAAGCGACCGCCAATTTTGCTATTTGATGAGGCTACCTCGTCACTAGACAGTAAGTCAGAGCGCTCTATATTAGCGGCTCTGCGAGAGATCGCCGAGGGCCATACCAGCCTGGTTATTGCTCATCGCCTGTCGACCATTGTAGATGCCGACCGCATTGTGGTGCTAGATCAAGGAGCCATAGTCGAGCAGGGAACCCACCATGAGCTGCTGGAACTTGATAGCCGATATGCAGAGCTTTGGTCTACTCAGTTGAGGTCTGCTCGTCTTAGCTCTGATTAACTAAGCTCGTAATAAAGGATGTTCCTAATAGAGGGTGTTCGTAACAGAAGGTCTTCGTAATAAATGAAGCTTGGAGTTTAAGCGCTCAGTTCGAATGCCCGGAAACATGATTTCCTTAAAAAGAAACATCGAACTCCATGAGGACCCTATCGCGCCTTAGACAAGCCCTTGCCCAATCATTACCGTTAACCAGTTCGCATAATTGGAGTGATATAGTTGCGGTATATCCATTAAAGAATAAAACTGCTCCCTTGGTAATCAATAATTGTTGGCATTGACGCTAACAGGGAGTTTTAACGGAATGGGCATCAAACTAAAAAGCATAAGTCTATCCATCACCACCGTTGCACTAGCTCTGCTCATTAATACAGCTGCCTTTGGCGCCCCGGTCGATATTGAATATCTGGATGCAGGCACATCAGCTTCTCTGGACATTAAACATGGCGGCACAGTCAGTGCAGGACTCCATAGGGTAACGCTAAACGACAGCAATAGATTCGCTCTCAATACCACCAACAGCGACATGATGGGCGATTGGTCAGCCACAGCGACTAGCTTCGATGAGATTCAAGCTGGCGGCGGTGAATACGGCGACACTGGCAAACATATGAAAAAGCAGGCTGAAAAGTATGGCGGAGCCGGATATCTGTTTAGTCTATTAGATGTATCTGAAAGTCTCAGCGCTGATGCCGCAAAATATAATGCCCTAATAAACTACGTTATCTGGGATATTCTGGGAAGTCACCCCAAGCTTAATGACGATAATGATAAGCTCGAAGCAAAAAACCTGGAAGATCTAGCCAAAGACAACAAAAAGTTTGATTGGTCCAGCACCATGGTCGTCTATACCGCCAATGATGGCAGCGCCCGAGAATTCTTTGCCGTGTTGCCTCCGATTGCGACACCGATCCCCAGCGCGCTGCTTTTGTTTGGTTCAATGGCCCTTGGCTTGTTTGGTATAGCCAGGCGTAAAGAGACTGCAAGCGCCTAAAATAAAAACTCATTCCGAGCTCTCCACCACTATTGGATCTTCTGATAGCTCTTGTTCTAGCTCTGGCCCTTATGGCGATGAAAAAAATTCCCCGAGGGCCATGCCACAGCTAGAAGCCAGTTAACTCCACATCTATAATGCCAACCAGATCACATAATTTAAGAGATCTGGTTGCAGAAGATAGGTCAGACCATAAAATCGGCCTATCCACATCAATAAGTGTTGGCATGACGCTGACAGGGAGCTTAAACGGAATGAACATCAGTAAGAAAACGAGCATTAAAACCTTAGCTCAATCGATCACCGGCGTAGCATTGACGCTTTTGATCAGTACTACAGCCTTCGCCGCGGTAGTCGATATTGCCTACGAGGGCGTTGGTACCTCGACCTCCCTCTCTACTTATTACTCAGGCTCAGTAACAGCCGGGCTCAGTGAAGTAACCATCGATGGCAAAAATAGACTCGCCCTAAATACTGAAAATAAAAGTATGTCGGGAACCTGGACAGCCACGGAAACGAGCTACGCTGAT
>CAJQJT010000067.1 GCA_905478725.1 uncultured Pseudomonadales bacterium | reverse complement strand
GTGAGTCGTTTACACCAGAGTTAGCCGAACAGCGAACGGGTGTTGCTGCTGAGCAGATTCGCCAGCTGGCTCGCGACATGGCCAGCATAGAAGGCGCTGTCTGCTATGGCCGCATGGGTGTCTCGGTGCAGGTCTATGGCACGCTGTGTCAGTGGGCTATTCATATGATTAATATTCTGACTCATTCTCTGGATGTGCGCGGCGGCATGATGGCGTCGTCGCCGGCCTTTGGCTTTGTTAAGCCTGGGGAGTCTGGGGCAGGGCACTTTGCTGCATTCCATAGCCGTGTCAGTGGGCTGCCGGAATTTGCCGGTGAGTTGCCTGCTACTGTGATGGCTGAAGAGATGCTGACTGAGGGTGAGGGGCAGATTCGCGCGTTGGTGTCTATTGCTGGTAATCCGGTGCTGTCTGCACCCAATGGCCAGCAGATTGATCTGGCCCTTGATGGCTTGGACTTTATGGTGAGTCTTGATTTTTATATCAATGAAACCACCCAGCATGCCGATATTATTTTGCCGCCCACCAGTGCGCTGGAGCACGATCACTACGATATCGCCTTCCATCGTTTGGCGGTGCACAACACGGCGCGCTTTAATGAGCCGGTGTTTGAACCAGCTGCGGGCACATTGCATGACTGGGAAATCTTTAATGGCTTGGGGCAGGCAATTGCGGCCCATAAAGGTATAGAGGTTAAGTCATTGCCATCTCCGGATAAGATGGTTGATATGGGTATTCAGCGTGGGCCTTACGGCGCTGCTGCTGGCCATGAGTTAGAGCTGACCCTGGATAAGATTAAGCAACATCCCCATGGTTTGGATATTGGTCCATTAGCCCCGAGCTTGCCTGAGCGTCTCTGTACCAGTGACGGCAAAATAACCTTGGTGGCAGATTACATCACTAAAGACCTCAAGCGCCTTGGCGCGGATAAGGCCACGACAGAAGCCGATGAGTTGTTGCTTATTGGTCGTCGCCATATTCGTAGCAATAACTCTTGGTTACACAATTCTCATCGCTTGGTGAAGGGCAAGCCGCGCTGGCAGTTGCTGATGCACCCAGAGGATTTAGCGGCTCGCAACTTGGAAGATCAATCACAGGTGCGTATCGAATCTCGGGTTGGCTCTGTGGAAACACAGGTCGTGGCCAGTGACGAAGTCATGCGCGGTGTGGTGAGTCTGCCTCATGGTTGGGGGCATAAGCGCGCTGGTGTGAGCATGGCGATTGCTGCGGCCCAGGAAGGAGTCAGCTGTAATGATCTGACCGACGATAAGCTGATCGATGAAATCAGTGGCAACGCGGCCTTAAATGGCGTGCCGGTTAGAATTTACGGAGTTCAGTAGTGACCGATCAAATTAGAGTGTTTAAAGACGCCACCGCGATTATCACCGGCGGTGCCTCAGGCATTGGCCGCACTATGGCGCTGGAGTTGGTCAGCCGTGGCTGTACGGTTGTCTTGGCTGATCGTCAGATAAAACTGGCTGAAGAGTTGGCCGCGAGTATTGTTGCCAGTGGCGGCAATGCCTGGGCCAGAGAGTTGGATGTCTGCGACTACCTAGCCTATCAGGCACTGGTGGATGAAACTGTGGCCAAGACTGGTCGCCTCGACTACCTGTTTAATAATGCCGGTGTTGCGGTTGGTGGTATGACCCATGAGTTGGAAGTCAGCGATTGGGATATGAGTCTTGATGTGAATATTCGCGGCGTCACCAATGGTGTGCAGGCCTGTTACAAGCTGATGGTTGAGCAGGGTTTTGGCCACATAGTGAATACTGCCTCTATGGCGGGTCTGATTCCATCAACCAACGCCGTGCCTTACAGCACTAGTAAATTTGCCGTGGTTGGACTGTCTCAGGCACTGCGTATTGAGGCTGAGTATCGCGGTGTGCGGGTGAGTGCGCTCTGTCCTGGGGCGATCCAAACGCCGATTTTGACTGGTGGTGAATTTGGTAGGCTGGGTTCAGGAATTACTAAAGAGCAGATCACTAAATTTTGGTCTGCCTTTAAGCCGATGCCAGCAGATGAGTTTGCCCGCGAAGCAATCGATAAAGTCGCGAAGAATCCGGCATTGATCATTGTGCCGGGCAACTGGGCTCGGGCTTACCTAACATTCCGTTTGCTGCCAAGCCTCTGGTACCGTTGGTCGAAGAAAGGCATGGCCAGATCCATGCATATTTTTAAGCAAAAGTAGCACTCCTAATACTGAGATTCTGGGTCAAAGTCATCGGCCTAGAGTCTCACCGTTAACCATCCGCAACAATTTAAGTTGACAGTGAAATCTGTCGCTCTATCATTGGCCGATCTGACTGACAATGATGGAGTTTTGGCTATGGCAGCCTCGCAAGACAATACAATCCGCAACAACTGGCAGCGCGAAGAAGTTTTGGCGCTATTTAATCAGCCGTTTAATGATTTGCTGTTTGATGCTCAGGTGATGCATCGTCGCCATTTCAATCCCAATCAGGTGCAGTTGAGTACTCTGCTGTCGATCAAAACCGGCGCCTGCCCTGAAGATTGTAAGTACTGTCCGCAGAGTGCCCGCTACGACACCGGTCTGGAAAAAGAGAAGCTGCTGGAAATCGAAGCGGTAATTGAGGCGGCGAAGGCGGCCAAGGCCAGTGGTTCCAGCCGTTTTTGTATGGGTGCCGCTTGGCGCTCTCCCCACGATCGCGATATTCCAAAAGTTGCCCATATGATTCGTGAAGTGAAGGCCTTGGGTCTGGAAACCTGCATGACGCTGGGTATGCTTAGTGAAGAGCAGTCGGAGAAATTAGCCAGTGCCGGCCTCGATTACTACAACCACAATCTCGATACCTCGAAAGAGTTCTACGGTGAGGTGATTACCACCAGAACCTACCAAGACCGTCTCAATACTCTCTCTAATGTGCGCAACTCGGGCATGAAAGTCTGTGCTGGTGGCATCGTTGGTATGGGTGAGAAGCAGCAAGATCGTGCGGGACTGTTGATGGAGCTGGCTAATTTGCCGCGGCATCCAGAATCTGTGCCGATTAATATGTTGGTTAAGGTGGCGGGTACGCCTATGGCCGATCAGGCGGATCTGGATCCCTTTGAGTTTATTCGCACTATCGCCATCGCTCGTTTGATGATGCCCAAGTCCTATGTGCGACTTTCGGCTGGCCGTGAAGATATGAATGAGCAGATGCAGGCCATGGCCTTTATGGCGGGCGCGAATTCGATTTTCTATTGCGAGAAATTGCTCACTACGCCGAACCCCAAGGCGAACACAGATATGCAGCTATTTGAGCGTCTGGGTATTTCTCCTGAGCCTTTTCATGTGGATAAAAGTAACGACGAGCAGGAAGCTGAGTTGCATCAAGCCCTCTCGGAGGTTAAGACTGACTCACAGTTTTATCGTGCTGGTTAGCTCCCTCAATGAACTCTATGGACGCCACACTTCAGGCGCAGTTAAATCTGCGTCGCGAAGAGCATCTCTACCGTACGCGTCTCAATGTCGCCTCGGGCTGCTCCTCGACTCTGTCGGTTGAGGGCCGTTCGTTAATCAATTTTTGCAGCAATGATTATCTGGGTCTCGCTAGCCATCCCGATATTGTTCAGGCGCTCAAGCAGGCGGCGGACCTTTATGGCACCGGCAGTGGGGCATCCCACCTGG
>CAJQJT010000066.1 GCA_905478725.1 uncultured Pseudomonadales bacterium | reverse complement strand
GAGAATAGCTCTCGAAGGTCTATCTCATCATCGTATGGTTGCGGTGCTTGAATCTCGTTTTGCACAGTCTCTCCTTTGAATTTGTCAGGCAAATTTATCTAGCTTAGCTTGTGAGTCGGGCTAGGGGCTCGAAAAACTGTTAATGGCCGCGGCACCCAAGGCTAATTCATAGATCATTCGACTCACTTCTGCCATTAACGGAATCACTTCTACAGGGCCTTTAGTATCAAAGGGAACTACGATGGTGTCGCCCGGCTCAACTTGGCCCAGCTTAGACTTAAACTTGAACAACCCTGAACGCGGAATAACAACCTCACCACTAGATTTAATCAGATACACACCGCGCTTATCGGCATTTTCTGCAAAACCTCCGCTCATCTTTAAGTAATCCTTTAACTTGCCACCTCTGCGAAACAGATGGGATGATGATCTCTGAACCTCACCTATCACCGTAACTTCCTGTCGAAACTGCGGAATAATCAACTTGTCGCCCGAGTCGAGCCTAATATCATTCTCACGCTGATCTAAAATCGCCTTCAGCGGAATCACCAGACGCCCTACTGCCTCGGCATTAGCAAGGCGCGCGAGAGTTTCTTTCTGACGAGCGACAGTGTTGGCATCTAACTGGTTTTCATTAGAGCTTAGCTGATTCGCCGAAAGCTTTCGCTCAACCCTCTTTTGTAATTCAATCAGATTTTTCGCCTCAGTGACACGCAGAGCTTCACGGGTGAAAAAGGCCGCGTTAATATCAGCAAACTCGGTAAATCCACCAGCTCGCCCAATGACCTCAAGCAGAGTCTCGCCCCGAGCAATAACATAGGTACCAGGAAACATTATCTCCCCTCCCAATGTGACAGCTTTGCGTTCACGGTACTCTGGAAGCACTTTTATCGTTACCAGGTCGTTTGCCTGTAAAGTTAAGCGTTCACCGGTTTCGGACAAAACGTCAGACAGATTAGCGACCTTAATTTCGGTCATAGCCTGCTCTGAATCAGATAGATCTTCGCGAGTAATCTCTACGGAACCCATGTAGGCGCTTTCAGTAAGACCGCCGGACGCCTTAATGATTTGTCTTATATCCATAGAATTGGTCAGTGGGTATTCGCCAGGGAATTTAACAGATCCACTAATCTCTACAATCCTAGACGGATTATCGAAACTGCGCTGAGACCTCAACTCCATGAGCAACGCCCCCAACTGCCCTTCTCTGGGTAAATCTTGCCCAAAGAGCATAACCCTGTCTCTAGACTTGAGTGTAAGATCTGCGTCACTGCCCGGCTCGGCAATTACCGCACCTGGACTAACCAGCAGCGCTGAAAGCTCACCGGTCAACGAGTCCTCACGGGAGAGAATCGCGTAATCAAGATCGAGCCCAGGAGGAAACTGGTCTAAGCCTGACATCAGATCTGAGAGCCGCATGCCCTCCTTCCAGCTGAAGCTACCGGGATAATAAACATGACCTTGTAGAGAGACCATGCTCTCCATGCGATCTTTTATTGCTGACACGCTTAGCCCATCACCTGACTTAAGTAATAGTGTGCGGTCGCTGGCCTTGGTGAGGTCCAGATCCAGTACAGTTAAAAATCCACCGTCCTGGATGCGCTCAATACTGGCATTGCTTGCGTAGGCTTTTGGTCCCAACCCACCGGACAGCGCAATTAAATCGGATACGCTTTCACCCCCTTTGAGCTCATAAATAGCCGGGCGCAACACTTGACCATCAACTGATACCAGCTCGCCCACTGTGGGAATAAAAATCACATCAGCTGGCTGCAACCGGATGTCATGGGCAGTATCGCCGCGCATCAGCAGATCATAGAGATCAAGGTTCGCAATTGTCATGCCTGCGCGCTTCAGTTGGATATTTCTTAATGAAGCAATATCGCTGACACCGCCACTGACGACCAAGGCATGAGTGATAGTCGAGAGAGAGGAAACCGTATAGGCACCTGGCTTGTAGGCTTCACCTAGGACAAATATCTGCATTGAGCGCAGCTCGCCCATACTGATACTGGCCTGCACACCAATCATTTGCGCATTGATTCGAGTTTGAAGCATATCCTTGGCTTCTTGGAAGGTTAAACCAGCTAACCCAACTGGACCCAAATCGGGGAAGTTAACTGTGCCATCACGATTAATTTCGAGTCCAAAGGAGCTGTTAGTCTTGCCGTAGAACATCACCTCAAGCATGTCGCCCGGGCCGAGCAGATAATTCGGAGACACTGGAACATTAGTCACAGGTGCAAAGGTATTTGGACTTCCGGCAAACAAGTCATAACCGAAAGGCTTTAACGCCTTTGCTGGCGGAGTAGCGGTTACACCGACAACTGCCGTTGGAGCAATTTGATCGGCAACTTTTTCTTGCGCCATTTCTCTGCGATCAGGAATCGCGGCAGATTGAGGAGTCGCGGCTCTTTGAGGCTGCGCGGCCAAACCGGAACAGAGTGCATCAACATCATAGCCAGCGCTCTTGGCCATGGCTCGATTGGCCGGCGTCACATCATTGCACAGTGCGCTAGCATCGACTGACTGTGACTGCCCGTGCAACGGAAAGAGTAGGGCTATAGCAAAAAGGGCCGCAGCACTGGCTTGGAACAGGGATTGAGTTTTCATTGGATATCAAATTCTCTACTGATAATGTCACGAGCAAGTAATGTGACTATTTATTAAGCTAATTTAGCTTTTCCACTAAAATCGAGTTCAATGTCATCAATGACTTGCGGGACTAAGCTACGCTATTTTTCACTCTACCCTGAGTCCAAGATTCTTCGCGGCCGAGTATACACTATTATTTCAGAGTAACTCGACTGGCACCAGCAATTCTATTCACTAATGATTAGCCTTGTTTTAAAGTAATTATAGAGTCGAAACAGTAGGCGAAGATGGTACCAAAAGCCCACTCCGACAGAATAAAACAACGCGAATACTCTGATGTTAGGTGAGAAATTTAATGCTAAGTGAACAGCTACTAAATAGCCTAGTGAAAGCCTTCAGCTACCCACAGCATGACTACTTGGGTACTCAAGTAATATAGGGATTCCAGTCAATATATTGGGATTTGAAAATCGCCGCCGGGAGCGTCTTTAATTACAATACCAATCCAAGGTTTTAATAATGCCACTCTCAAAAGTCTCTTGAGGCAGCCAATGCAATTCATTTGAAATCTTTGTGCTATCGACTGCGTAGCGCCAGTCATGTCCCGGGCGATCTGAAACAAATTCAATCAACTGCTGAGCAGGCCCTGCAGTCATTGCTCGCTGATCCATCAAGTCGCAAATCTTGCGACATATCTCGATGTTAGCCCATTCATTATTGCCGCCTATATTGTAGGTTTCACCGATCTTGCCACTGCGCACCACAGCGTCAATGCCTGAACAGTGATCTTCAACGTAGAGCCAGTCACGGATATTGCTGCCATCACCATACACAGGTATGGCAGTCCGTTGTTGGCAGGCCGCAATAACTGTAGGGATAAATTTTTCGGCGTTCTGATAGGGACCATAGTTGTTTGAACAGTTACTTGTAGTAACCGGCAAGCCGTAACTGTGATGCCATGCACGCACTAAATGATCTGAACCAGCCTTGGATGCTGAGTAGGGAGAGTTGGGTTCGTAAGCTGTAGTTTCAGTGAAAGGCTTATCGGCGGCAGCTAGGGTGCCATAGACTTCGTCAGTTGAGATATGGTGGAAACGGCACTGGGACTCATCAAACCCTTTTTCCTGAAGCCAACATTCCCGTGCGGCTTCGAGCAGGGTGAAGGTGCCAATGATATTGCTGGTAATAAATTCTGCGGGGCCAGTAAGCGATCGATC
>CAJQJT010000065.1 GCA_905478725.1 uncultured Pseudomonadales bacterium | reverse complement strand
TATGCCTTCAGCTGTAGGCTACCAGCCTACTCTTGCTGAAGAGATGGGTGTTCTTCAGGAGCGTATTACTTCTACTAAGACTGGTTCTATTACATCCGTTCAGGCGGTATATGTACCGGCAGATGATTTGACCGATCCCTCTCCTGCAACCACATTTGCTCACCTTGACTCCACTGTTGTACTGAGTCGTGACATTGCTTCTAAAGGTATTTACCCAGCGGTAGATCCATTGGATTCAACTTCACGCCAGCTGGATCCACTGATTATCGGCACCGAGCACTATGCTGTTGCCCGTGGTGTACAGTCAGTACTGCAGCGTTACAAAGAGTTGAAGGATATTATCGCAATTCTGGGTATGGACGAACTCTCTGAAGAAGACAAGTTGGCCGTAGCCCGCGCCCGTAAGATTGAGCGCTTTTTGTCACAGCCATTCCACGTTGCAGAAATCTTTACTGGGTCACCTGGTAAGTACGTTTCACTGAAAGACACCATTGCTGGCTTCCAAGGTATTCTGGACGGACAGTATGATGATCTGCCAGAGCAGGCGTTCTACATGGTTGGCTCGATTGACGAAGCTATAGAGAAAGCGAAAAAGTTCTAAAGCGATTGCTTTCAAACTGAGCGTTTTTAAACCGATTAAATTGCAGCAAGCAAAGGCAATAAAGACATGGCAATAACAGTGCATTGTGACATCGTAAGTGCGGATGAATCCCTGTTCTCTGGTTTAGTCGAGATGGTTGTTGCCACCGGCTCATTGGGTGAGCTGGGTGTAACAGCCGGTCATGCGCCACTGCTCAGTGATTTAAAGCCCGGTCCAGTACGTCTGGTAAAGCAGAATGGTGAAGAAGAAGTTTACTATCTGTCAGGCGGTTATCTGGAAGTGCAGCCGAACAATATCTCTATCTTGGCAGATACCGCGGTACGCGCCAACGATATTGACGAAGCCGCAGCAGCCGAAGCAGTCAAAGAAGCAGAGAGCGCCATCGCCAATCAGTCCGGCGAAATTGAGTACTCGAAAGCTGCTTCAATGTTAGCCCAGGCAACGGCTCAGTTGCGCACAGTACAAACACTGCGCAAAAAGCTTGGCGGTTGATCAGATATGCAGTTGAGTGGATAAGCAGTTGAGTCAATAGAACAGTTAAAAAGGGTGGCTACGGCTGCCCTTTTTTATCTCCGTAATTTGGCGTCGTGCAGCCCGCTACACCAGCTTATGCTGAGGCTTGTGTTGACTGAGTTTTGACAGTAACGTAATGCCCTATATTATTATCCCGCCGAGACATAAGTGAACAGAACATGACAAAAACGGATATTGTTATTCTCGCTGCAGGCAAAGGGACGCGAATGCGCTCTCAACTGCCCAAGGTACTGCACAAGTTAGCTGGAAAGCCGATGTTGACCCATGTGTTGGACGCGGCTAATGCTATGGCAGACGCTCATAAGGTTGTTGTAACCGGCCACGGCGCAGAACGGGTTCGGGCTACTTATCCTGAATCAGCATTTACCATGGTTGAGCAGACCGAGCAGCTTGGTACAGGCCATGCAGTACAATCTGCGCTGGGTCGGCTCCGAGACGGGGCCAAGGTCATTATTCTCTATGGTGACGTACCTCTGATTACCCCCGCCACTATTTCTAAGATGCTCAATGCAGTAGATGAAGAGCATATATCTCTACTGACTATAGAGTTGGACGATCCCTCAGGTTATGGTCGTATCATTCGCGATGATCATGGTGAGATCGAAGCCATCGTTGAACAAAAAGATGCCAACTCTGATCAGCTGCAGGTCTCTGAGGTCAATACAGGTGTAATGGCTCTCACCACCGAGCTGCTTCGTGCCTGGCTACCCAAGATCGGCAACCAGAATGCGCAGGGTGAATACTATCTTACCGATTTGATCGCCATTGCGCGCCAAGCCGGCTACAGCATACATGGTGTGCAACCTATATCAGCAAGCGAGGTGGAGGGTATCAATAGTCGCCAACAGCTGGCCGCTCTTGAACGCGTATATCAGCTGCAGTTAGCCGAGCAGTTAATGGCCTCGGGCACAAGCCTTGCCGACCCCTCACGTTATGATCAGCGCGGCACAGTGATCGCAGGAACAGATAATTTTATCGACATAAACTGCCTCTTTGAAGGCACTGTCACTATTGGCTCCAGCGTCCGTATAGGCCCCAACTGTCAGATTACCGACAGTCACATAGGCGACGGCGTTGAGATAAAAGCCAATACGGTGATTGAACAATCCACCATCGGTGATCTCGCCGTGCTGGGTCCCTTTGCTCGTATCCGTCCAGGCACCCAGCTGGGCTCCAACACTAAAGTCGGCAATTTTGTAGAAACCAAAAAAGCTATAGTTGGCAACGGCAGCAAGATTAATCACCTTAGCTATGTGGGAGATGCCGAGCTCGGTGAAAATGTTAACGTTGGTGCCGGCACCATCACCTGCAACTATGATGGGGTGAATAAACACAAAACCGAAATTGGCGATAATAGTTTTATTGGTTCCAATAGTACTTTGATTGCCCCTGTCTCAATCGGAGTGGACGGCTTTGTTGCCGCCGGCTCAACGATCAGCTCTGAAGTACCTGCCGGCCACCTTTCAGTGGGCAGAGCTAAACAACGCAATATACCGGGCTGGAAACGTCCGACCAAAAAAAAATAAGGAAGTTAGTCTATGTGCGGAATTGTCGGTGCTGCAACCCAGCGTAATGTGTATAAAATTCTTATAGAAGGGCTTCGCCGCCTTGAGTATCGCGGCTATGACTCTGCTGGTTTATCCATTATTGATAATCAGAATAAACTGCAAACGCGCAAAAATATTGGCAAGGTGGCAGAGCTGGTTAAGGTGGCAGAGAGTAACCCTGTCAGCGGTTCGACCGGCATCTCACACACTCGCTGGGCTACCCATGGTGAACCGAGCACTGTCAATTCACACCCTCATAACTCGGCTGGTGTGTCAGTTGTACACAATGGGATTATCGAAAATCACGTTGAACTGCGCGCAGAAATGGTTGCCGCCGGCTACTCGATTTTGTCGGCTACGGACACTGAAGTGGTTGCCCACTTGGTGCACTATTACTTAGAAAAAGCAGATAGTTTACGCAGTGCCGTTGAGCAGACTATTGTTCGCCTTGAAGGGGCTTATGCATTGGGTGTTGTGTCAGAAGACTATCCCGATACTATTATTGCTGCCCGCAGCGGTAGTCCGCTGGTGATAGGTGTAGGCATAGATGAAAATTTTATCGCCTCGGACCAAATGGCTCTGCGGCAAGTTACTGACCGTTTTATCTTTTTAGAGGAAGGTGACCTGGTTGAGATGACTAGCGATAACTACATTATTTATGATCAGTCAGGTGCAGAGGTTGTGCGCTCGGTCAATGAGCTTGATGAGGCCGACCAAGTTGCAGAGAAAGGCCAGTACCGCCACTTTATGCAAAAGGAAATTTTCGAACAGCCAACTGTTATTGCTAATACTCTCAGTGGACGACTGGCTGCAGATCATATTCGTGAAGCCATCTTTGGCTATAAGGCTGACGCTCTATTTTCTAAAACAAAAAATATTCATATCATTGCCTGCGGCACAAGCTTTCACTCTGGTCTAGTAGCGAAATACTGGATTGAAGAGTATGCCAATATCCCCTGTCAGGTCGAAGTTGCCAGCGAATATCGTTATCGCAAAGTACCGGTCCCTGAGGGAACCCTATTTGTCACCATTTCCCAGTCTGGTGAGACAGCAGATACGCTTTCAGCCCTGCGTAAAGCCAAAGAAAATGGCTACCTTGGGTTTTTGGCCATCTGCAATGTAGCCAATAGCTCTCTAGTGCGTGAGTCGGACATTTCGTTGATGACCCTTGCGGGTCCCGAGATTGGCGTCGCCTCAACCAAGGCCTTTACCACACAGCTTGTGGCGCTTCAGTTACTCTCGTTATCCCTGGCCAAACATAATGGCTTGGACCCAGAAACCGAAAAAGAGCTGGTTGAAAATCTCCATCAATTACCTCAGTTGTGCAGCCAAATCTTAGCACTGGACCCGATTATTGAAGCCGTCTCGGAATCCTTTGCTAATAAGCATCACGCGCTATTTTTAGGGCGCGGAGAACAGTACCCAATTGCACTGGAGGGCGCACTCAAGCTCAAGGAAATTTCCTACATTCACGCCGAGGCTTATCCTTCAGGTGAGCTAAAGCATGGCCCTCTGGCTCTGGTTGATGAAGATATGCCGGTAGTGACTGTTGCGCCGAATAATCAATTGTTGGAAAAATTAAAGTCCAACTTACATGAAGTTCGCGCTCGCGGTGGTCAGCTATTTGTTTTTGCTGACGTTGCCAGTGGGTTTGTCAGCGAGCCCGGCACCACGGTTATAGATATGCCCCACGTACCAAAAAGTCTCGAAGCGATTATTTATACACTGCCATTACAGATGCTGTCTTACCATGTTGCACTACTGAAAGGTACCGACGTAGATCAGCCACGTAACCTAGCCAAATCAGTGACGGTGGAATAGTACAAAATGACATTCATTAGAGCCGTTCTTCTTCCTGCTTTATTATTGTTAAGCCTGTTCACTTCTGCCGAGTCAACGGTTTCAGGCTATTGGAAAAGTATTGATGACCAAACAGGTAAGGTGACGGCATTCTGGAAGCTAGAGATTAAGGATAATCGTCTCTTGGGCTACCTGGTTAACTATCCCGGCATGAAACCCGAAAATGTCTGCATGCAGTGCAAGGGTGAGTTGCAGGAGTTCTTTGAAAAACCGATCATCAATACAGCCTGGTTGAATCTCAGTAAGAATCGTGACGGAATCTGGGAAGACGGTTACATCATTGATTCTGGTAAGGGTGAAAAATATAAAGCAAAAGTCTGGCTAGAAAATGGCAGTTTGATGATGCGTGGATATATTGGTTTCTTCTTCCGCACACAAACTTGGCTTAGAACTGATCAAGCAGCCGTTGCGCAGGCAAAATTCGAATAACTATAACTTCACATGATTATTGTGAAATAAATCTAAGTGGCGTTCGTTGGAGAGAATATGTTTATTATTTATATCCATGCTTTTTTTGCCCTGACGGCAGTTCCACTGGGGCTATATATTTTCCTTACTAAAAAGGGGACAGAAAAACATATACTTTTCGGACGAATTTGGATTTTCTGGCTGCTAACTATTTCATTAACTGCCATATTTATTCAAGAAATTACCCCCGGCGAATACTCTTTAATACACCTATTAATTCCCCTGACTATAGGTTCTCTAATTTACTCGATATGGAGTATCAGGAAATATAAGAAAACCGCTCTACCGAAATACAAGCGTGGCCATATGTCTTCTATGATCTCTGTGTATGTAGGGGCACTCATTCTGGCCGGAGCATTTACACTCATGCCAGGAAGGTTATTCCACGCGATATTATTTGGCTAATGCGACTATTAATTTCGACCTAAAACCAAAACAGGATAATTATTTTTAATGCTCTAGATCATCTTATTATCGCTGTTAAAGACTTAGATAAAGCAGAAAAAATTACTCAAAAATATTTGCTATCAGTCCGAGCTGGAAGGGTGAACAGGCTGAGTTCGGGACCAGTAATTGCCCATTTAATTTCCAAAATACCTACTTCGAGCTTTTATCCGCCACAGGCGATGGCCCAGGGGCAGATCATAGTGAATGATCATCTGGTTATCCAAACCAATGATGCTGATGGGCTGATTAAGATCTACAAAGATATTTTTAACATCAGACTGGCGCTGGACAAAATAGTCGAACGCTGGAAAATCAGAATACTGTTTTTCAGGCTGAATAAAACGACATTAGAAATTGTTGAAAAACCCGATAACCAGCAGCCCAATGACAAATTATGGGGCCTGACCTGGGATGTTGAAAATATAGAGGAGGCCCATCAAAGGCTATTGCGCGAGGCTGTTGATGTGACGACAATTAAAAAGGGGATCAAATAAAAAGGGGATCAAAGAAAACACCCTTTTCGCGACCATGAAGCCTCATACCCACAATGTACCCACCCTGCTTATTGAACACCCAAAATAATATTTTCAGGGCGCTTAACCGACCCGCAGAGAAGACAGTCCCGATTGCAATTGCTGCAAGTGAGCCTGAAGCTGTGGCCCTTTCTTCTGCGCCACGCCAATGGCCAGTACATCGATAACCGCCAAGTGCGCAATCCGCGAAGACAGCGGTGTGTAGATCTGAATATCTTCCTTGGCATCGATTTCGATAGCGATGTTTGCACTGCGCGCTATTGGCGTACCGCTGGGTGCCAGACCGATCACAATACCTCCTGACTGCTTAACTAATTCCATAGAATCCAACAGTGCCTGGGTGCGTCCTGACTGGGAGATGGCTATAACCACATCTCCAGTTTGCAGGGATGTTGCTGACATATTCTGCAAGTGGGGGTCCGAGTAGGCCGCAGAGGTAATCTGCAAACGGAAGAACTTGTGCTGTGCATCAAAGGCCACGGCCGCGGATGCTCCAAAGCCGTAAAATTCTACCCGTTGTGCATTGCAAATAGCGGCGACTGCCGCCTCAAGATTTTCCAGTGCTAGGCTGTCCCGCACCTTCAATAAAGTATCTACAGTGGAATCAAAAACCTTGTGGGTGTATTCCCGAGTTGAGTCTTTATCTGTTACCGCTATTTGACCATAGCTCGGGCTCGAGGCCAGCTGTTGCGCCAGGGCTAGCTTAAAGTCTTGGAAACCATGGCAGCCCACGGCACGACAGAAGCGCACCACTGTTGGTTCGCTCACCCCAGCCTGTTGTGCCAGATCCACAATGCGCATACGGATCACGCCTAGGGGTTCTTTGAGAACAAATTCAGCGACTTTGCGCTCCGATTTACGGAGATCGACCATGGTGTCGCTGATGGTTTGGGTAAGCTGTGCGGGTTTCATAAAAGAACCAATAGTTGAGCCAAATTTATTTATGTAAAAAATTTACAAGAAATAGGCCAACAATGCTAGTTTTGTAGTAAATAAATGTTTTACACCCTGATACCCATGGCTGAATAAACTCTTAGTAAAGCTCAGAATGGCCAACAACTTCGGGGAACATGTTGGTAGAATACTGCGCTATGGATGTTACCTCGATACTCGACAAATTAAACGCGGCGCAAGAAGAAGCGGTTACCAGCGACAAACAGCACCTTTTGGTGTTGGCCGGCGCAGGTAGTGGCAAGACTCGTGTGCTTGTGCATCGCATCGCCTGGAAAATTCAGGTGGATAATCTCTCCCCCTATTCTATCTTGGCGGTGACCTTCACCAATAAGGCAGCCCGTGAGATGCGCGAGCGCATCGATGAGCTCATGGGTATGTCACTACGTGGCATGTGGGTGGGGACTTTTCATGGTTTGGCCCACCGCCTATTAAAAGCCCATTGGAAAGACGTCAAGCTGCCGGAAAATTTTCAGATCCTCGATTCTGATGATCAGTTGCGACTGGTTAAGCGCGTGATGCGCAGCATGGATCTGGATGAACAGCGCTGGCCGCCGAAACAGGCGCAGTGGTGGATTAACGGGCAAAAGGATGAGGGGCTGCGTGCATCCCACATTCAGGAAACTGGCGATCCCCATATGGCCACCATGCTGCGCATCTACCGTGAGTATGAAGAGGTCTGTAATCGCCTTGGGGTTATCGACTTTGCTGAGCTGTTACTCCGTGCTCTGGAACTGTGGCGCGATCATCCAGCGGTGCTTGACCATTACCAGCAGCGCTTCCAACATATCTTGGTCGATGAGTTTCAGGATACCAACGCGGTGCAGTATGCTTGGTTGAGATTGCTCGCCGGTAAAGTGTCCGGTGTCACTGCTGTGGGGGACGACGACCAGTCGATCTATGGCTGGCGCGGCGCCAAGGTGGAAAATATTCTCCACTACGAGCGCAACTATCCCGACACCCATACGGTTAAGTTGGAGCAAAATTATCGCTCCACCTCCAATATTCTCACGGCCGCCAATGCAGTGATCTCCAAGAACGCCGAACGCATGGGCAAAAGCCTGTGGACGGATTCTGGTGAAGGTGAGCCTATTGCGCTCTATGCCGCATTTAATGAGCATGACGAAGCGCGCTATATTGCCGATCGTCTGCAGACCTGGGTCAATCAGGGCAATCTTCGGGAAGACTCGGCAATTCTATATAGATCCAATGCCCAGTCTCGAGTGCTTGAGGCTGCGTTGCTTCAAGCGGATATTCCCTATCGCATTTATGGCGGCCAGCGCTTTTATGAGCGTCTGGAAATTAAGAACGCCCTCTCCTATCTGCGCATGATGATGAATTGTCACGACGATGTTGCCTTTGAACGAGTGGTCAATGTGCCGCCCCGGGGTATTGGCGATCGCACGGTTGAGACTATTCGCGCACTGGCTAGAGAAGATCAAATCTCTATGTGGCGCGCCTCGGAAAAGATTGTCACGGAAAAGCGCATGCCCGGCCGAGCGATTAACGCGGTCGCTGTCTTTTTAGAGCTGATCAATGAAATGAGCGGGCAGCTGGAAGAGTTAGAACTCTATGAACAGGCTGAACATGCCATCCAGCGCAGCGGTCTGATCGAGATGCACAAGCGCGAGAAAGGTGAGCGCGGTCAGGCACGAGTGGAAAACTTGGAAGAACTGGTTGGCGCCTGCCGCAACTATGAAGCCGAAGACAAAGACCTGCCGACACTGCCGCAATTTCTCGATCAGGTGGCACTGGATTCTGGTGATCGTCAGGCCGATGAAGACCAAGACGCAGTTCAGCTTATGACCTTGCACAGTGCCAAGGGTTTGGAATTTCCCCTGGTATTTATTGCCGGTGTTGAAGAAAATTTATTCCCCCATAAAATGTCTCTGGATGAGCCGGGCCGTCTAGAAGAAGAGCGCCGTCTTGCCTATGTTGGCATTACCCGGGCCATGCAAAAACTCTACCTGACCTTTGCTGAAAGCCGTTCTATTTACGGTACTGAGTCCTTCAACTCAGTGTCGCGATTTGTTCGTGATATTCCCAAAGAAGTTATAGAAGAGGTGCGCCTGCAAAATACCATTAGTCGCCCCACCAGCTATGCGGGCAGCGGCTCAATGCACAGTGACTCCGGAGATGAAACCGGCTTTTCTCTCGGCCAAGGAGTCAATCATCAGGTCTATGGTGAGGGTGTGATTTTAAATTTTGAAGGAAACGGTCCTCGGGCCAGAGTGCATGTGCGCTTCGCTGAGGTGGGAACTAAGATATTGATTTTGGCCTCGGCCAATTTGATGGCGCTCTGAGATAATTTTCAGCGCCAGCTGCTGACGGGAATAATAAATCGCCGGTGGCTAATACAATAATAAGGGGATCAAAATGCGTATAACTTGGATTGCACTACTCTGTCTTTCACTGGTCGGTTGCGGCAGTGAGGGCGGCAGTAATGATGCCACTGCAGAGACTCAATCAGCACAGACGTTTAGCTGGAAACTGGTTACTACCTGGCCGAAAAATTTTCCTGGTCTCGGCCTCGCGCCGGAGCACTTCGCGGAAAATGTTGAGCGCATGAGTAATGGCCGCCTAAAGATCAAAGTGTTTGGCGCCGGACAATTGGTCCCCGCCTTTGAAGTCTTTGATGCCGTCTCTCAGGGCACAGCTGAGATGGGTCATGGCGCGGCTTACTACTGGCAGGGCAAGGTTCCGGCCAGTGCCTTTTTTACCGCAGTACCCTTTGGCCTCAACGCTCAGGAAATGAACGCTTGGTTACATTATGGCGGTGGTCTTGAATTGTGGCGTGAACTCTATGAGCCATTTAATCTGGTCCCCTATGCCGGTGGTAATACCGGTGTGCAGATGGCCGGTTGGTTCAATCGCGAGATCAATTCTATGGCCGACATTAAAGGCCTAAAGATGCGTATTCCCGGTTTGGGCGGCGAAGTCTTTACTCGTGCTGGCGGTATGTCGGTGCAGCGCTCCGGCGGTGAAATCTACACCTCTATGCAGACCGGTGAAATCGACGCTGCGGAGTGGGTTGGCCCCTACAATGACCTAGCCTTTGGCTTCCATCAGATTGCTAAGTATTACTACTATCCAGGCTGGCAAGAGCCGGGCCCTACCTTGGAATTAATTATTAACAAGCAGGCGCTGGAGTCTCTGCCGGATGATCTTCAGGCCATAGTCGAGTCTGCTGCCCGCGCCGCCAACCAAAATATGCTCGACGAATACACCGCGCGCAACAATGCCGCGCTGATTGAGCTGGTTGAGACTCATGGGGTGCAGGTTAAGAAATTACCCGATGACGTGTTGGCTGAGTTGCAGCGTATCTCCATCATAGTGGTGGACGAGATGGCCGCTGAGAATCCACTGGCAAAGCGCATTACCGATTCCATGCGTGCTTTTGCTGAACAGTCTAAGGCCTATCATGGCATTTCAGAAGAAGCCTATTACAAGGCTCGCGGACAAGAATAGGAAGGCTTTAACAGGCTGGGTTCAACGGGTTGGATCCAGTCGGTTTAGTTCTTCCAGAAGGTCGGTGTAAACAGCACCAGCAGCGTAAAGATCTCTAGACGTCCCAGTAACATTCCCCAACACAGCACCCACTTGGCAAAACCATTCAGCTCGGCAAAGTTGATCGCTACCTCACCTAATCCAGGCCCGAGGTTATTGAGTGATGCAGCAGTGGCCGACCAGGCGGTGACATAGTCAAGACCAGAAGCCAGCAATAGCAGAACCATCAAATAGAAGATCGCCAGATAGGCACCGAAAAATGCCCAGATCGCATCGGCAACTCGGCTGGGAATACGGCGATTATGAATCTTGATCGGCAGTAGCGCATTGGGATGCACTAGGCGATAGATCTCACGAATACACTGCTGACCCAAAATCAACATGCGACCAATCTTGATGCCGCCACCTGTAGATCCCGCACAGGCGCCAAAAAACGATAAAAAGATTAAAAAGAACGGCAGGAATGTCGGCCAGGCACTGAAGTTGTCGGTGGTAAAACCAGTGGTAGTCATAATTGAAATCAGATGGAAACCACCTTGGCGGAAACTCTCGCTCCAGCCATAGGTACCGCTGTAATAGAGGTATAGGCAGGTAATCGCCACGCCACCGATCAGCAGATAGATATACATCCGTGCTTCCGGGTCTGACCAGTAGTGGGAGAGTTTACGATCGTGCAAAACATGAAAGTGCAGGGCAAAGTTGAGTCCCGAGATCACCATAAAGAACGCACAGATAGCCATAATCGCTGAACTATCAAAGAAGCCAATACTGGTATCATGAGTCGAAAAGCCGCCTATAGAGACAGTGGAAAAGCTATGGCTGATAGCATCGAAGCCGGACATACCCGCCAGCCAATAGGCCAGCGCACAGACTGCAGTGAGCGCCAAGTAAATTTTAAACAGTGCATTGGCGGTCTCGCGTATCCGCGGGGTTAGTTTAGAGTCCTTTACCGGCCCTGGTGTCTCTGTGCGATAGAGCTGCATACCACCGACCCCGAGCATCGGCAGAATGGCTACCGCGATCACGACTATACCTATACCACCGAGCCACTGAAGCTGCTGGCGATAGTAGAGAATCGACTTAGGAAGATCATCGAGTCCTGAAATAACGGTTGCGCCAGTGGTAGTTAGTCCAGAAACTGACTCAAACAGTGCGTTGATAAAGCTTAGGTTGAGCGCGTCGGCCAGCATCAGCGGCAGGGCACCAAAGGTACTCAGCACTAACCAAAAGCAAACGGTGATCAAAAAGCCGTCTCTGGTGCGCATATCTGCGTCCACCTGTTTTGACGGTAACCAGAAGGCGAGCCCTACGGCCACTGTAATGCCGAAGGCGATGGCAAAGGTAGATGAAGTATTTTCTCCATATAAAACCGCCACCAAAATCGGTGGCAACATGGTCAGGCTGAAGATCATCAGCAGCAGTCCAAGTATTCTGGCAATGATATTGAGATGCATTAGTGACTATGCCCTAAATGGTTTAGTTGCTCTAGATGGCCTAGATAGTTTGGATAGTTTAGATGACCTAGAAAAATGAGAAGCTCACAGAGAACAGTTTTTCGATCGCTTTGGTGTTGGCTTTATCGACCACAAAGACAATCACATGGTCGCCAGTCTGGATTACTGTGTCATGGTGGGCGATCAATACCTCACCGTTGCGCACTAAGGCAGCAAGAGTGGCCCCGGGTGGCGATTTAATATCGCCGATAGCGCGGCCTACAACCTTAGAGCTTTTCTCGTCGCCGTGAACAATTATTTCCATTGCCTCTGCTGCACCGCGCCGTAGTGAGTGCACGCAAACCATATCCCCTTGGCGAACATGAGAGAGTAGAGAACTGGTGGTTGCCTGCTGGGGTGAGATGGCGATATCAATCACGCCACCCTGCATCAGGTCAGCATAAACGGGGTTGTTGATCAGAGTCATGACCTTGCGCGCACCGAGCTTCTTCGCCAGTAGCGAGGCCATGATATTCACTTCATCATCATTGGTCAGGGCCAGAAACACATCGGTCTTATCTATATTCTCGTCGAGCAATAGTTCTTGATCAGTTGCTGAGCCATTGAGTACCACGCTCTTATTGAGCTTTTCCGACAGGTGGCGAGCGCGGTCGGTAGAGTATTCAATGATCTTGATGTTGTAGTCTTTTTCCAGGGCCTTGGCCAAGCTAAAACCAATATTGCCGCCGCCAGCGATCATTAAGCGGTGATAGGGTTTTTCCAGTCGACGCAGCTCGCTCATCACTTTGCGAATATTCTTTTTCGCCGCGACAAAGAACACCTCGTCGCCATCTTCAATAACGGTTTCGCCGGTGGGGAAAATAGCCCCATCTTTACCAAATACCGCGGCCACTCGAGCATCGGCGTCGGGCATATGTTCTTTTAAGAAGCGCAACTGCTGACCTACCAGAGGGCTATCTTTAACCGCTCGCAGGCCCACCAGCTGAATAGCGCCGTCGGCAAAATCCAATACCTGAAGCGCGCCTGGCTGTTCAATCAGTTTTTGAATGTAGTCTTTGACCACCATCTCTGGAGTGATCATCACATCCACAGGCATATGCTTGTCGTTGAAGAGTTTGGCTTTGTATTTTGGATTGGTGTAGTTGCGCGAGCGGATGCGGGCGATTTTAGTTGGGGTGTGAAACAGAGAGTAGGCAACCTGACAGGCGATAATATTAATCTCATCGCTATTGGTAACCGCGACCAGCATATCCGCTTCTTCGATACCGGCATTGACCAGCACATCCGGGTGCGACCCGGTGCCGATTACGGTGCGGATATCAAGACGATCCTGCAGTCCCCGCAGAGTAGCTTCATTGATGTCGACAACGGTTATATCGTTGTACTCGCGGGCAAGATGCTCTGCGAGTGTGCCGCCAACCTGCCCTGCCCCAACAATTATTATTTTCATTACTTATTAGCCCGGCTGTTTATCCGCTTACTTTTGGCTTGTTTTACGCAATCGAGAGTAATAAAACCCGTCGTTGCCATTGATCATGGGGAATAGCTGTCGCCCAAAATCGGTCTTGATTCCCCACTCCGCGTCTATGTTGTATAGCTCGGCTGTTGGGGTTTCAGCTAAAAACTTGTCGATCACCTGATCATTTTCCTGAGGTAGAACTGAGCAGGTTGCATAGAGAAGTATGCCGCCCTCTTCTAGGCACTGCCAGAGGCTGCGCAGTAGCTGCAGCTGTAATTCGGCTAGCTTAACAATATCCGTCGACTTGCGCAGCAGTTTGATATCCGGGTGGCGGCGAATCACGCCGCTGGCTGAACAGGGTGCGTCCAGGAGGATGCGCTGAAATGGCTTAGCATCCCACCAGGTAGTGGCTGCGCTAGCATCGCCTATGACTAATTCGGCCTTTAGCCCAAGACGCTGCAGGTTTTCTTCGACCCGCGGCATACGCCGACTTTCTAGCTCCACGGCAACCACTTTATCGAGCTGTGGTTGGGCTTCGAGAATATGACAGGTCTTGCCACCGGGAGCGCAACAGGCGTCGAGCACTTGCTGGCTGGGTTCCAGCTCTAGCAATACTGCAGCCAACTGAGCGGCTTCATCCTGAACACTTACCGCACCGCTGGCCCAGCCAGGCAGTGTGGCAACGTCGGTTGCCGATTGCAGCTGTATGCCCTGCTCGCTGAATTGAGTTGCGGCAGCCTCTATGTTGGCTGCGCTGAGCTGCTCCAGGTACTCATCTCGTGAGCCCTGTAACCGGTTAACTCGCAATGTCATGGGTGCCTGGTGATTGTTGGCCGCAAGAACATCGATTGCGACGCTGGATCCCCATGAATTGAAAAGACCATCGAGTAGCCACTGAGGATGAGCACGAACGAAAATAGGGTTTTTACTGAGCTTGGCTTCCAACTCCGTGCGCTGACGGAGGAAATTCCGCAGCACCGCATTGACCAGCCCCTTGGCCCAGGGACGTTTGAGTTTGGTCACCGCTGTAACAGTTTCATTGATCGCCGCATGATCGGCGATACGGGTATGCATCAGCTGATAGAGCCCACAGGCCAGCAGGCCCTGAACCTCAAACTCTTTTTCGCGCATGGGCTTTTGCATCAGCTCATGGAGTAAAAGCTCAATCGCCGGATACCAGCGCAGTGTGCCAAAGCAGAGTTCTTTAAATAGGCCAATATCTTTTTCAGCGACCTTGCTGGCATACTCGGAAAGCAATGCCGAGAGTGATTTGCCGCGCAGGACCTGGGCTATGACTTCTGCCACAGCGACTCTGGTATTTATCAAGAGCCTAACAGCGTGCTGGGGGCGAGTAACTCACCGCGGGATTTAAGGACTTCAGAGACAGCCATGCGTGATTTTCCCGGCAACTGTATTTCGGTGATAAGGAGTGATTGCTCACCGCAACTAACTAGCAGGCCAGCGTTGTCCGCGGAGATAATCTGACCAGGCCCCAGACCTGATGCGGCGGTTGGCTCGGCCTGCCAGATTTTGATGCGCAACTCGCCCAAAGTAGTATAAGCGGCGGGGAAAGGATTAAAGGCACGGATCTGGCGATCTAGACTCTGCGCGGATTGGCTCCAATCGATCAGAGCTTCCTGTTTAGTGATTTTTGCTGCGTAGCAGCTCAGCTCACCGTCTTGCTCCACAGCCACTGCAAGCCCGGCATTTAGAGCGTCAAGGGTATGCAGTAATGCGGGTGCGCCGAGCTGTTCTAATTTGCGGTGCAGGCTTGCGCTGGTGTCGCTGCGGTCAATTTTGCAGCGAGAAATACTCAACATGGCGCCTGTATCCAGGCCGGCATCCATTTGCATAATGGTCACGCCGGTTTCCGAGTCGCCGGCTTCAATGGCCCGCTGAATCGGTGCAGCGCCACGCCAGCGGGGTAAAATGGAGGCGTGGACATTGATACAGCCCAATTGCGGAGTATCCAGAATGACTTGCGGCAATATAAGGCCGTAGGCCACCACCACCATAATATCGGCCCGCAGTTCACTTAAAATACGCTGCTGTTCAGGATCTTTTAAGGATTGCGGTTGAAATACCGGCAGCTGATGCTCAAGGGCGAGTTTTTTAACCGGGCTGGCGGTGAGTTTTTTGCCGCGTCCGGCGGGACGATCTGGTTGACTATAGACACCAATCACTGAAATGTCGGGGGCGTCGAGCAAGGCCTGCAGGTGTGCCGCGGCGAAGTCTGGCGTTCCTGCGAAGAGTACTCTCAAGTGACAGACGTCCTATGCATTCTGGCGGTGAATTTTTTCGAGCTTTGTACGAATGCGCTGGCGTTTAAAGGGCGAAAGATAGTCGACAAACAATTTGCCTTCCAGATGGTCAATTTCATGCTGAATGCAGACAGCTAGAAGGCCCTGGGCCTCTTCTTCAAAAGCATTGCCCTCGCCATCCAGTGCGCGAATCATCACATGGGCTGGGCGATCGACCTTCTCATAGAATCCGGGAACCGAGAGGCAGCCCTCTTCGTAGGGATCGATACTGTCGTCCAGTGTTTCGATTTCAGGATTGATAAAGACCCTTGGGCCTACGTCGTCTTCTCCCAGGTTCATGACGATAACCCGCAGGTGAACATCAACTTGTGATGCCGCTAGGCCAATTCCCTGTGCATCTTTCATGGTGTCAAACATATCCGCGATCAGACGTTTTATCGTCTCATCCACGGTAGTAACCGGCTTGGCAACGGTGCGCAGTCGGGGGTCTGGGAATTCGAGTATCTTTAATATAGCCATAGTAGATGTGATGAAATTCTAAAAAAAAGTTAAAAGCGCTGCTACCATTAAGCTAACCCGGCGGCGCTTTCCATTAAGTTCTCATTAAGCACCTTTTTGGCACCATCAGAAAAGGTGGAAATTATACACTAACCCTGCCCGGAGAAAGGACTCAGAAACATGAAAAAATTCGGATTCAGGGCAGCGCTCTTGGCAGCTGTGCTTTTCACTACTCTGGCGGCTGTTCCAAGCTTCTCCAGTCAAAACGTTTTAATCAATAAAGATGTGCCTAATAGCTACACTGTAGTTCGCGGTGACACGTTGTGGGATATCTCGGCCGTGTTTTTACAGGACCCCTGGATGTGGCCAGAAATCTGGCATGCCAACCAACAGATCGACAACCCCCATCTAATTTATCCCGGTGACGTTATCAGCTTGGTGTATATCAATGGTGTACCCCAGCTTAAGATCGTCCGCAGTCGCGAGCTTAAGTTGTCCCCAGAAATTCGCAGCCTAGGCCACGACGATGCCATCAGCGCACTGCCGTTAAATGTCATCAGCACCTTTTTATCTAAAACCCGAGTAACAGATAATGCCACATTGAATGGCGCGCCCTATGTTCTCGGCGGTGCTGAGCGCCGCATTCTGGTAGGGATGAATGATGATTTTTATGCTCGAGGTGACTTCACTGCCAACCGTCTAAATTATGGAATCTACCGCCGTGGCGAACCCTATATGGACCCGGAGACCGGAGAATTGCTCGGCATAAGAGCCATAGATATTGGCGCCGCGAGAATCAAAGCCCTAGAAAAGGATGTCGCCACTCTGAATGTCAGTCGTGCCGAAGGTGAGATTCGAATCAAAGATCGCCTGCTGGTGGTAGAAGAGAGAACACTTGCATCGACCTTCTATCCCCGCGCCCCAGAAACGCCGGTCAGCGGATCAGTTATAAATATGGAAGAAGGTGTGCGCAATGCAGGTGCCCTAGATGTTGTGGCGATTAATCGTGGCGATCGAGATGGTTTACAGTCCGGCGATACCCTAGCGGTTTTCAAACGCGGTGAGTTGGTTAAAGACCGTGTTGCCGGTGAGCGAGTACGCTTGCCGGATGAG
>CAJQJT010000064.1 GCA_905478725.1 uncultured Pseudomonadales bacterium | reverse complement strand
CCGTGGGGCAAAATTATGTCACTGAAGCTGAAAAGGTTTCTGTTTCCTATGAAGCCAGCTCTTCTCCAAATGGCTCTTCTCCAAGTAGCACAGCTTTAAACCGCTCTGCTTTAGATAGCTCTGGCAGTCAGTAACAGGAATAACAAAACCGATGAAATTTCTTAATCTGATTGTCGACCACGCCAGAGCCACCCTTTCCATAATGCTGCTGGTATTGTTTGCCGGCACCATGGCTCGCATTGCCCTGCCAGTAGAAGTTAACCCTAACGTCACTCTGCCGTTGGTTATGATTATGGTCAGACATGATGGCATTTCTCCTGAAGATGGCACGCGTCTGCTGATTCGTCCGATAGAAAAAGAACTCAAAACCCTAGATGGCCTTGAAGAGATCAATGCCGTTGCCCGAGAGGGCGCCATTTATATTATGGCGGAATTCGATATCAGTGAAGATATAGACAAAGTTGTCTCCGAGGTGCGTGAATCGGTTGATCGTGCCAAGGCAGAGTTTCCTCAGGAGACCAAAGAGCCTATTGTCAACGAGCTGAGCCCCAGTCCTGAACCCACCGTGGTGATTACCTTCTCCGGGGAAGACGTCTCTGAACGAGAGCTTTACCGAACCGCCAAGTTCTTTCAGCGCAAACTCGAAATGCTGCCCGATGTTTTAAAAGCGGATATTTCCGGCCATCGCGATGAGGTGGTTGAAGCTGTATTAGACCCCTATCAACTCGAGCAATACAACATCACTGCGGATGAAATGCTGCGCTCTGTACGCGCCAATAATCTGCTAATCCCCGCCGGTGAAATAGATACAGCCCGGGGTCGGTTTGGTATCAAGGTGCCAGCCCTGATCGAAACCACAGAGGATATTCGCAACCTTCCTATTCGCTTTACTGCCGACGGTGTTATCACCCTCGGTGATGTCGCCGATATACGTCGTACCTTTAAAGATGCCGATGGTTTCAGCACGATTAATGGCCAGAAAACGATCGCCATTGATGTGCGCAAGCGCCTTAACGCCAATGCGATTCAAACTGTGGCATCCGTACGTGCCGCTGTTGCCAGTTACGAAAGGCAGTTTTCGCAAAATATTATTATTGATTACATCTTTGATAGCTCTGAATACGCTCAGTCTATGGTCAGTGAACTGCAGGGTAATATCCTCACTGCTATGTCCCTGGTGCTGGTATTGGTCGTCGCAACCCTGGGTGTACGCTCTGGATTATTGGTCGGCTTTGGTATCCCATTCTGTCTGCTTGGGTCGATGATAGTGATCTATCTTCTCGGCTTTAGCTTTAACTTCATGGTGATGTTCGGCTTGCTGTTGTCATTGGGAATGCTGATTGATGGCGCCATCGTGGTGGTGGAGTTCGCCAACACCCGTGCCTCGGAAGGCCTGTCCAATCGAGAAGCATATTTGGTTGCTGTAAAACGCATGGCGATTCCGGTTATTGCCTCCACCGGCACGACGCTTGCTGCTTTTTTACCGCTGCTGTTCTGGCCTGGTGTCGCTGGCGAATTTATGTCTTATTTGCCAATTACTGTATTTGCCGTGCTGGGCTGGTCCCTGACCTACGCACTGATTTTTGCGCCGACCCTGGGCATAGTGATTTCACGTCGCCGTGGTAAGTCTAAAGAACTTCCTGAGGATCATGGCTCTGAAGAGTCGGCAAAAAATCTCTTTCAACCGCTATTGAATTTCTATTTGAGGCTGCTGAAGCCGATTATTGCGCGCCCGACTATATCCTCTGTAGTCGCACTATTCTTCCTGTTGTCGATATTCTGGGGTTATGGCAAATTTGGTGCCGGTCAGGCATTTTTTGCGGATATCGAAAATCGTTACGGCGTGGTTAATGTGCGTGCTCAAGGCAACCTTTCTATCGAGGAACAACGCAAAATTACCGCTGAAGTCGAACAGCGTATCAACACCATTCCAGGCATCCAGCAGCTTTATGGCTTCAGTGAGGGTAACTCACTAACTCTTGAGCGAGATTCTAGTCGCGACAAGATCAGTTCGTTTTTGGTGGAGCTCTATCCCCGTGGGCAGCGCGAGCGGGGCAGCCTTGAGATTTTTGCCGAAATTCGTCGGAGCACTGCCAATATGCCGGGAATCTATGTCACCGGTAAGGAAGTCGAAGCTGGGCCGCCGGTGGGCAAGGATATTCAAATCCAGATTTCCTCTACTGATCGCGACTTGATGTATAAGACCACCGCGGAGATTCGCGATTGGATAGAGTCCAATGTCGACGGCCTTCGTGATATCGAAGATACGCTTCCCCTGGCGGGTATTCAGTGGGAAATGGTCGTCGATCGGCCCCATGCCGCGATGCTCGGAGTCAATGTAGCCAATATTGGCCAGATGGTGCAAATGGTAACCAATGGCGTAAGGCTGGGTGAGTTCCGTCCAGACGATGCCGATGATGAAGTTGAGATTCGCCTGCGCTATCCGGAGAAGAATCGCCAGTTAGCCGCCCTGGATGAGTTACGCGTAAACACTCAAGCTGGGCCGGTGCCGATCAGCAGCTTTAGTCAGCGTGTCGCCAAGCCTCGCGTAGATGCCATTCAGCGTATTAATATGCTTGAGACAGTCTTTATTTTGGCCAATACCGAAGATGGCTATCTATCGAATAATCAGACCACTGCTATAGCGGCCTGGTTGGACACCCAGGATATAGATGAGTCAATCAAAGTGGTCTTCCGTGGCGCCAATGAAGAGCAGGCTGATTCAGCTGCGTTCCTCAGTGTTGCGTTCTCTCTGGCCATGTCACTGATGTTAATTATGCTGGTAATGCAGTTCAATAGCTTCTATCAGGCATTCCTAATTCTGTTTTCAGTGGTGATGTCTACGGCGGGTGTCATGCTGGGCTTGCTGATTTCTCAGGCGATCTTTAGCACCATTCTAACTGGCGTAGGCATAGTCGCGCTGGCGGGTATTGTGGTGAACAATAATATTGTCTTGATCGACAGTTACAACTTTTTACGTCGCAGCAATACCAGCTTGAGTGCAGCAGAGGCGGTGTTCTCTGCGGCTAAGTCGCGCTTTCGTCCGGTGATGTTAACCACTATTACGACTGTGGTTGGCTTACTACCTCTAGCCAATGGTTACAGTGTCGACATCATTAATCGCAGCTTCGAAGCTGGTGGCATGGTCTCTACATGGTGGCAGCCGCTAGCCAGTGCCATCGTTAACGGCTTACTACTCTCCACTATTTTGACGTTACTGTTAACCCCAGCAATGTTGTTGCTTCCGGAAATTATTTCCAAGCGCTTTGGTGTTCGTGTGGGCAGCAATGAGTTTGATAGCGACGCCGCCTAACTTTTTAACTATCTACCTAAATAGTCGAGTACTGGATATAATGCCAGTGCTCGGTTGGTTCCTGCATCCGCATCTAGTATCCTAACCGTCTTGGCATCTGTCTCAATGACGCTTTAGTGCAAGGCTTTTAAACACAAAGTTCTTAAACACAAAGCTCTTAAACAAAAAGCTTTTTAGTACAAAGCTTTTACCAGCAGTGCTTTCATGGAAGGCGTCTCAATGGACCCGGCTAGCGCAACAAGAAAAATCATTCACTGTGATTGCGACTGTTTTTACGCCGCGGTGGAGATGCGTGACGACCCCTCCCTACAAAACTACCCGATTGCTGTCGGCGGCAAGTCAGACCGCCGCGGTGTGGTTGCTACCTGCAACTACAAAGCTCGGGAATATGGCGTTAGATCAGCCATGCCTACGGGGCAGGCTCTAAAGCTCTGTCCCGATCTGGTAGTGGTTCCTGGCACCATGGCCAAGTACCGCGAAGCATCGATGAAAATCCGTCAGATCTTCTATCGCTACACTGACAAAGTCGAACCCCTCTCATTGGACGAAGCCTTTTTAGATGTCACCGATTGCACCCAGTGCAGTGGCAGCGCCACCCTCATTGCGGAGGAAATTCGTCGAGCCATCGCTGAAGAAGTGGGCGTCACAGCATCCGCCGGGGTTGCATCGAATAAATTTCTCGCCAAAGTTGCCAGTGATCTAAATAAACCTGATGGTCAATACGTGATTACGCCGCAAAATATTGCTGCGTTTGTACAGCAGCTCGAGGTTAAGCGTATTAATGGCGTCGGCAAAGTCACCAATGAAAAATTGTCGCGCCTCGGGGTTAAAACCTGTGGTGATTTACAGGCCTTTGAATTATTGGACTTAGTGGATAAATTTGGCGTGTTTGGCAAGCGCCTTCACGATCTTTGTCGCGGTATAGACAATCGGCCAGTGAACGCCAACAGCAGGCGCAAGTCTCTTAGTGTTGAGCGAACCTACTCTGGGGACCTAGCGGACCAGTCTGCCTGTATATTGAAGTTACCTGAACTGTTGCTAGAGTTGCGCAGTCGTCTGCGTCAAGTGGACAGCGATTATATAGTGACCAAGCAGTTTCTGAAGATTAAGTTTAATGACTTTACCAGCACTACCTTAGAGCGTGCGGCCACCGATCGGTTACCTTTAGAGAGCTTTGAAACCCTATTTGATGAGGCCTGGCAGCGCGGCGCTCGGCCGGTGCGGCTGATGGGTTTAGGCGTTCGATTTATTGATGCTGGGGAACCCGGACGCGCACTGCAGCTAGATCTTTTTGATTAGGCTGATGATTTGGTGGGCAAGTAGAGGTGACACTGTTAGAATGGTAGATTGAACAAAAGGTGATTTCTTCCGTGGTAGATCGTGAAAGTAAAAACAAGACTCGTGATGATATTCAGCGTAAGACTGAAGAATTTCTCTCGCGTGGTGGCGAAATTAAACAACATAATCGTGGTGAAACTGGCGAACCTGCTGATAAGCCTCGCGCTAAGTCAGTGTTTGTCAGCAGTCAGCCGCGACAGACTAGAACTTACATCAATGATGTTGTCTCGGCCTTAGATAGCCGCAAAAAGAAGAAAACCAAACCTGTACCGAAAAAAGTCAGCAAGACTCCAAAGGTTGCCAAGAAGGTTATCTATGATGATTTTGGTGAAGCAGTCCGTGAAGTTTGGACCAGTGATAAAAAGTAGATATTGACTGCTGGAGTATCTTTCTCCCAAGCGCAAATGTCATTGAGCCTAAGCCCATAAGCCAAAACCAATCGACCTCAGCAACAGATCCTCGACCTATCTAAAAACCGCTGCAGCCTTAAAACTCACTCATATTCACCTATGTTGAGCTGCCGAGCTCAGGCTGTAACTGATATCTCTTAAAACTAAGTAATCTCTTAAAACTAAGTAATCTCTTAAAACTAAGTAATCTCTTCGCCGCGAGCCTGCTTATCAGCATGGTAGCTTGAGCGCACTAGTGGGCCACAGGCAGCCTGTTTAAAGCCAATACTCTCTGCATAGGCAGTGTATTCAGCAAACTCGTCTGGATGAACAAAGCGGTCCACGGGCAGGTGGCTGAGTGATGGCTGCAGGTACTGACCCACGGTTAACATATCCACATCATGGGCGCGCAGATCATCAAGGGTACGCAGCAGCTCTTCTTTGGTCTCACCGAGGCCAACCATTAAGCCGGACTTAGTAGGCACGTTCGGATTCAGCGCTTTGTAATCTTTTAACAGCTTAAGGGACCATTCGTAGTTGGCCCCTGGGCGGGCTTCACGATAGAGGCGCGGCACAGTTTCCATGTTGTGGTTGAAAACGTCCGGCGGTGTCGCTGTAAGAATCTCTAGGGCAGGGGCCATACGGCCACGAAAATCAGGTACCAATACTTCAACCTGTAGTTCAGGTGTGAGGAGCTTGGCTTCGCGAATACAGTCGGCAAAATGCTGAGCACCACCGTCGCGCAGATCATCCCGGTCAACCGAAGTAATTACCACGTAATTGATACCCATCTCGTTAATCGCAAGAGCCAGATTTTTCGGCTCATTGGCGTCTAGTGGGTTGGGCTTGCCATGGCCAACATCACAGAATGGGCAGCGTCTGGTGCAGATCTCACCCATAATCATAAAGGTCGCCGTGCCGTTGCTGAAGCATTCATGCAGGTTGGGGCAGGCCGCTTCTTCGCAGACCGTGGCCATTTTATGTTTACGCAGAATACCTTTGATAGTCTGCACTTTCGGCGAGGTGGAAAGCCGCACACGCATCCACTCGGGCTTGCGCAGGAGGTCGGTGGTGGGTATTACCTTGACTGGAATTCGTTCCACTTTGTCAGCACTGCGCAGTTTTTCACCCTGTTGTAGGCGACGGGTGCGCTGTGGTGGTGTGACGGTTTCTTGAGTCATAACAAGCCTTTATGTAAGTTCATTTAACAGAGTTGCAGAGTCACCCTGTAGATACGCAGTATAACCAAGACCTGTGCTCAAAGAGTCGGCTAATTTATCCATAACCTCTAATACAGTGGGCGGTTCATCCACTAGGTCGGCGAGTTGAGTCATCGCCACGCCAAGGCCACAGGGGTTAATACGTTGCCAGGGGGATAAGTCCATGCTGACGTTAAAATTTAAGCCGTGGTAACTGCAGCCCTTGCGAATTCGCAGGCCCAGTGAGGCAATCTTGTCGCCATTATCCACATAGACTCCCGGTGCGTCTCTGCGCGGTGCTGCACTAATATGCCAGTGTGCTAATGTTTGCACCAGAGCCTGCTCAATAAGAGTCACCAGATCTCTTACGCCGATCTTCAAGCGTTTTAAATCTACCAGCACATAGGCTGTTATTTGACCTGGTCCATGATAGGTGACATGACCACCGCGGTCGCTTTTGACTACCGGAATATCACCGGGCAGTAGAATATATTCCTCTTTACCGGCCTGACCCTGGGTGAAGACTGGATGGTGTTCAAGCAGCCAGATCTCATCCGAAGTGCTGGCATCGCGCTGCTCATTGAAGGCTTTCATAGCCTCAAAAACAGTGCTGTAGTCTTGTAAGCCGAGGTGGTGAACTATGAGTGGTATTTCGCTGCTCATTATCAGAGCACCATCTTGACCCGTGGACTGATTTTTAGATCGGCAAAAATCTCTTCCAGCTGCGGCTTGCCCGTGGCTTTAATCACCACGGTAATCGACTGCCACTTGCCCTTGCTACTGTCGCGAATTGCGATTTTACTGCGATCAAAACCCGGGGCATGTGTATCCATAACCTGCAGCACATGCTGGTGCAGTTCTGGAACCGCTGAGCCCAGAACCTTGATTGGATAATCACAGGGAAACTCGATCAGTGGGGCGTTATCGTTTGCTGCTTTAGTTAGATCAGACACTCAATTCACCTAAGACATTAGCTGAGTAATAAACAGCAGAATCCAGTCGACGAATCGCGAAAATAGTCCGGACTGAGCGATATCTTTTTCGGCAACCAAAGGTGTATCAATTAATATCTCATCGTTTAGAGAGACCTGCAGGCGGCCGAGTTCTTGGCCAGCTGAAATAGGTGCTTTAATTTGTTCGTCGACCAAAATGTTGGCACTGAGATTTTTCTGCGCACCACGAGGCAAGGTCAGGGTGACATTCTCGGCGATGGTTAGGTTAAGAAATTCCTGTTTACCGTACCAGACTTTGGCGTTCTCTTTGATGATGTCGCCAGTCGAGTAAATAGTCTTGGTGTCGTAGTGACGAAAACCATAGGAGAGCAGTTTTTGCGTTTCACGGGCTCTGGCCTTTTCGCTATCCGTACCCATCACAACTGAAATCAGACGCATGTCCCGACGTTTGGCGGAGGATACTAGGCAGTATCCAGCAGCATCGGTATGCCCGGTCTTGAGGCCATCGACACTGCTGTCACGCCACAGCAGACGGTTTCTGTTGGGCTGGTTGATATTGTTGTACTTAAAATATTTTTCCGAGTAAATGCTGTAGTGCTCAGGGTGGTCCTGAATAATCGCGCGGGCCAGTATTGATAGATCACGTGCCGTAGACACCATGCCCTCGTAGGGCAGGCCTGTGGCATTAAAGTATTGGGTAGATTCCATGCCGAGCAGTGAGGCTTGGTGATTCATCACATCGGAAAAGGCAATTTCATCGCCACTGATATGCTCAGCCAGTGCAATAGAGGCATCGTTACCCGACTGAATAATCACGCCGCGCATTAAGTCACTTACAGAGACCCTGGTGCGGGGATTTAAAAACATGGTTGAGCCATCAGTTTTGGCTCCGCCTTTTTCCCAGGCATTGTCACTGATCAGGACCAGCTCATCTTTGGTCATGCGTCCGGCCGCAATCTCATTAGAGACAATGTAGGTGGTCATCATTTTTACAAGACTGGCAGGCGGCAGGGGCATGTCGGCGTTATTCTCGACCAGAATATGCCCGGTGTTGGCGTCGATAAGAATATAGGCTTTGGCTGCCAGCTCTGGTGGCGCGGGAATAAGTTGTTGTGCCTGCACTGCAGGCAGACCTTGCAAGCTTAGGAGAATAGCAGCAAAAGAGACAAGGTATTTTTTTAGCATAATAGGACCGTGGTTTAAAAATATTGGCAGAGCCGTAAGCTTAACACCTCAATCGCTGCTATGCCCCCCCTGCAGTATGTTTAAGGGCTAATTTAAGTCGCTTGGCTGTTGAATCGATTTACGGCGAGACTGAAAAGGCTGGCAGATTAACCGTCTTTTTGAGCATTGCTTTAATGGTCAGCAATTCCATATTGTCGGCTATAGGACCGATCCATAATTTAAATAGATTATCCTGATTGCGCACTACTATGGGTTTTGATGTGAGACCGCTTATCTTGCCTTGCATTTCGGTGGCTAGGGCCATATCTCGGAAGGCGCCGACCTGCAGATAGTTGCCCGTGCCGGCAGCTGCGACCGGTTCGCTAGCTATTATTGGTGGGCTGGATTTGGCGGCAGCTTTAAGCGCAGCCTGAACGATCAATGGGGGATTCGCCAGAGTCTGTGGATGAACTTCTGTCTCTATCACTTCAATGAGAACCTTGGCCGTGCCTTTGTCGGCATAGCCCAGTTTCATTGCCGCCACATAGGAGAGGTCAATTAGCCGCTCCCCGTGAAAGGGACCGCGGTCGTTAATTCGCACCACTACAGAGCTGCCATTTGCAACATTGGTCACACGGGCGTACGAGGGAATCGGCAAGCTTTTGTGCGCTGCCGTCATACCGTACATATTGTAAATTTCACCATTCGAGGTCAGGCGACCGTGAAACTTGGTGCCATACCAGGATGCTATACCAGTTTCTTTGTAGCCTTTGCTCGTGGGCAACACCCAGTAGGTTTTGCCGAACACCTCGTAGGGGCTTTTATTGCCCGCATTGGTTATTGGTTCTGATTTTGGGGTCGCGTTGGGTATAACTGTTGTGTCGATACGCTTGCCTGCGCCGTCTTTTTCCACCCCTGGGGTTAGGCCACAGGCGCCTAGAATCAGAGCGATCAGTAAGATCGTTAGGCGTTGAGATTGAGCGGGAAAATTATAGCTGCGAGCAAGCATCTGTTACTGCGCATTTTTCTTGACGAATTAGTTCACTCAATTGATAGACGGCCATGGCGTATTTGGTGCGCGGGTTATAGCGGCTGATAACGTAAAAGTTGTGCATGCCAAGCCAGTATTCATTGCCATACTTGGCGCTAAAACGCATTGGCAAGGCTTTGGTCTCTGGAGGCAGCGGCTCAATAATGTTGTAACCCTGAGTGCCTAGCTCTGCCAGAGAGAGTTTCGGACGATGGAGTTTGTTGAGTGTATCTTCCGCTGGATCACTGTTGATATTGGCGCGCACTGCAACTGTTTCGCCCTGTCTCCAGTGATGCGCTGAGAAGTAACTGGCGACGCTACCAATAGCATCTGTGGGGTTGTTCCAAATATCGGCAAACTCATCGCCATCGAAGTCCACTGCATAGGCGCGATAGCTGCTCGGCATAAACTGTCCCCAACCCATGGCTCCGGCGTAAGACCCGGTGAGTTCAACGGGATTCTGGTTTTGTTCGCGAGAGAGTAAAAAGAGGTTTTCTAGTTCGCCGGTAAAGAAGCGCTTTCGCGATTCCCGCTTGTTGGTATAGGTGTAATAGTCAAAGGCCAGCGTGGTCAAGGCATCAACCACTTTATAGCTGCCGGTATTGCTGCCGTAATTGGTCTCGACGCCGATAATACTGACAATAATCGCAGGGTCTACGCCAAAGTCACGTTCCGCTTGCTCTAGAGTTTCTTTGTGCTCCTGCCAAAATTTTACTCCGCCATTAATACGCCGATCAGAGATAAAGTGCTTGCGGTACTCGTACCAGGGCTTGACCTTCTCCGCTGGGCGGCTCATGGCTTTGACTATGGATTCTTGATGCTTGGCAACGCTCAACCAGCTGACGATATCTTCACGGGAAAACTCATGTTTATCCACCATGAGGTCGATAAATTCGGCGGCCTCTGGATGGGTCGAATAATCTGCGTGACTGAGGCTCGCCATGGGCAATGTGGCTAGACCGGCGAGAGAGAGTAGTGCTGTTGCGAGATATTTTTTCAAAGGTTTTCCCTAAATCCGTTTCTGCTCGGTGCTGATAGCCATCAGGATACCAAATCCACTAAACAGAGTCACAATTGCTGAGCCGCCATAACTAATAAATGGCAGAGGTGCGCCAACCACGGGCAGAATACCGGAAACCATACCCATGTTGACAAAAATATAGACAAAAAAGGTCAGGCTTAGGGTTCCCGCCACCAGCCGACTGAACAGCGTTTGAGCATTCATAGCGATGACCATGCAGCGGCCTATCAGTAAGAGATAGACCAGCAACAGGCTGAGCACGCCAATCAAGCCGAACTCCTCGGCCAGAACGGCAATAATAAAGTCAGTGTGACTCTCTGGGAGAAAGTTGAGCTGTGACTGAGTGCCCTGGGTCCAGCCTTTGCCACCCCAGCCACCAGAGCCAATCGCAGTGGTCGATTGAATGATATTCCAGCCGGCACCGAGTTTGTCTTCCCCTGGATTGAGTAATGTCAGTACGCGCTGCTTTTGATAGTCGAGAAGGACATAAAACCAGAGTGTCGGAATGGCTGCTAAGGCCATAAGAACTGTGGCAACCAGGTAGCGCTTACGCAGTCCGGCAAGGAAAATAGCAAAAAAACCGGACGAAAAAATAATCAACGAGGTGCCCAGATCGGGCTGTTTGGCGACCAGAAAAACCGGCAGCAGTGTGGCCATGACGGCAACGAAGACATGCTTAAATGCTGGTGGCATAAAGCGTCTGCTGAGATAGGCTGAGACCATCATGGGAACTGCAATCTTCATTAATTCGGAGGGCTGAAAGCGGGTGAAGCCGAAATCTAACCAGCGCTGCGCACCCTTAGCACCGACGCCAAAAAACAGTACCGCAGCCAGGGATAGCAGGCCGCCGACATAGATCAGCATTGATCCGCGCTCCCAAAAGCGTGGCTTAAACTGCGCCATAATCAGCATCGATAACAGGCCCACCAGCATGAAGGTAGCCTGACGTTTGACGTAGAAAATACTTTGACCACTGGCGCTGTAGAGCACTGTTAGGCCTATGCCACAGAGGGTCAACAACAGCAAAAGCAGCGGGATATCTATGTGCATAACCCGCGACGGCCGACGATCGCCCCCTGGATTGTTGAGCTGGCGAACAAAATCATTTCTATGCATTGCTCATCACCTGTTCACCAGCGGTGCTGATTCTTGAGACGCCATATAGGCGTCGAATACTTCCCGTGCAATAGGTGCTGCGGAGGAACCGCCGTGCTCGCCATTTTCAACGATCAAGCCTATAGCGATTTTCGGGTTCTTTACTGGAGCAAAGGCGACGAATAATGCGTGATCCCACTGATTCTTGTTTAGCTTGCTGCTGTCATATTTTTCTTCGGCATCGATACTGATGGCCTGAGCTGTACCGGTCTTTCCTGCAATTTTGTAGTTCAATCCGTTATTGATTGTTCTCGCGGTGCCGCGGTGACTGTGAACGACATCTTTCATGGCTCTGTGCACATAGTC
>CAJQJT010000063.1 GCA_905478725.1 uncultured Pseudomonadales bacterium | reverse complement strand
GTTAGATCTTCTATTGCCAACAACTTGCCTGCGCTTTTATCTGGCTCTGCAGAGGGTTCGAATTCCAATGCACCCATTCCGCGGGTGCCGGTATAACAGAGGCGGTCCACCGCATTAAAGTCGGCTGGCTTACGACCAGTTTGGGCCAGCCACACATCGATCAGTCGCTGACCATATTTGTCCGGCAAGCTGTCAGCAATCAGCCCTGGCATACCGTGAAATGAACGCGGATGGAGATCGGGAAACTGATAGATGTGCCGGCCCTGCACTGGCATCATCAATGGCGCTGGTTCAATGCCAAAAGCCGCAAAATCTGGAGCATACTCGAAGCGGGCAAAGCGCTCGCCACTGCCCATGGCAACGTAGCCAATAGTGGTGCCCCAGAGTTTTACTGTCGCGGTAGTCATTCCCTCTCATCACCCCAGCGAACACCCGGCTCAGATACTCGGCCTTTTTTGTTTTGCTTTGCTGTGGAGAGCACTTCAGCCATAGGTGAAGCGAAACTTTCAGGTAACAGGGCATCAATCGCCGCAGTCATACGCAGCGCTTTGAGTAGCTTGATCCATGAAGCCATTTGACCATCCTGACCAGATTCGATGCGCCGCAGAGTTGCAACACCAAGACCTGCTTCTTCGGCCAAGCGAGTCTGGGAGAAGCCCTGCTGCTTCCGCACTCGCGCCAGCCTCCGGCCCATCTCGTTGAGGGTGGCGCCCTCTGGGGTTAAGTAATCAATTTTCATACTATTGACCATGATATTTTTCAGTTTAAAACTGGCCCGCTAGCGATCACACCTGAGCACCAACTTAGGGTTAATTTATGGTACAAATAGACTATAGCAACAAAACCAGCCATTGAAAATAATAATATCTTTAATGATCTAAAAAATGCCATTTTACTCATAATAATATCATTAATGATATCATATTAATGTAAAAGCTAAATCACATTCCTAGGGGCGGTGTCTAAAAAAACCTCCCCAAAGAACTGAAACTCTGGATTGGCGATCTCCCAGACCATGACCGGCGTTCTAGGTAGTAGATAATAGATAACCTGGCCCAATAAGGCTTCCATTTAGACGCTCCCAGTTCAGCCGCTCAGCGTCCATATCGGTACTCTGCGAGCAACCGACTTTGGATGAGGGTATCAAAGTCGACACTCACCTATGATTGAATAGCACATGATTCGTCAACCTAATTCACCTCCATCGATCAACAGGCAAGGACACATTTCTTGCAGCTACGCAGCCCTCTCTAGAAACCGTAGCCATGCCACATTTCCAACAGCACATCGAAGACTAAAAGTGTGTAAAATTAGCGCCCTCAAAACAACAACCAGCCTCCCTATGATTGACCGTAAATTCTGTGTAGCCCCCATGCTCGACTGGACTGATCGTCACTGCCGCTACTTTTTGCGCCTGATCAGTCAGCACACAATGCTCTATACAGAGATGCTCACCACCGGTGCAATTATCCATGGGGACAGCGACTACCATCTGCAGATGGATGCTTTCGAACATCCTGTAGCGCTGCAATTAGGTGGCAGCAATCCCGCAGATTTGGCGACGGCCTGTAAAATGGCTGCGCAGTATGACTACGCTGAGATCAATCTAAACTGTGGCTGCCCCAGCGACCGTGTGCAAAACGGCATGTTTGGTGCAGTGATGATGAAGGATGCGGAGATTACCGCTAACTGCATTTCCTCAATGGCAGAAGCGGTGGATTTACCGATTACGGTCAAGCACCGTATTGGTGTGGATGACCATGATTCCTATGATTTTTTACGAGACTTTGTCGGCCGTGTTGCCGAGAGTGGCTGCGAGGTGTTTTTGGTTCACGCGCGCAAGGCCTGGCTCAAAGGTCTGAGCCCGAAGCAGAATCGAGAGATTCCAGAACTGAACTATAATCGGGTCTATCAGTTGAAAAAAGATTTTCCTGATTTGGAGATTATTATTAATGGTGGTGTCACCACGCTTGAGCAGTCTCAGGAGCACTTACAGCACCTCGATGGAGTGATGGTTGGGCGCGAGGCATATACCAATCCGTACTTGCTGGCTAGTGTAGATCAAGATATCTATGGTGCTACCCATGCTATAAAAACCCGGCGACAAATCGCTGAAGAGTTTCTACAATACGCGGATAACGAGCTCAGTAAGGGCACGAAACTAAATGCTATGACCCGACATATTTTGGGCCTGTTTCACGGCATGCCCGGCGCTCGGCAATATCGTCGTCATATTAGCGAGAACGCCCATAAGCCCTCTGCGACAATTGAGGTTTTAACCACAGCACTAGAAAAGACATCTGGAGAATAAGAGCAATGAGCGACACTAAGAGCAAGCTGGCCCAACTTAAAGAGATGACCACCGTGGTTGCCGACACTGGCGATTTTGATGCCATTGCTCAGTACTCTCCTGAAGATGCGACAACCAACCCATCGCTGCTGCTAAAAGCGGCACAGATGCCCGCCTATCGCGGTCTGGTAGACTCTATTGTTGCTATAACAATGAATGGTCGCCAGTCGAGCAGTGAGCAATTAGCGGATTGCATGGATAGGCTGGCAGTGGGCTTTGGTGAAAAAATTCTCGAACAAATTCCCGGCCGTGTTTCCACTGAAGTGGACGCCCGCCTGTCCTTTGATACTGATGCCTCTATCGCCAAAGCGCGTCATTTAATTAATCTCTATGAACAGGCAGGTATTGGACGCGAGCGTGTATTGATCAAGATGGCCTCCACCTGGGAAGGTATTCGCGCTGCGGAAACTCTGGAAAAAGAAGGCATTAATTGCAATCTAACACTACTGTTTAACTTTACTCAGGCTGTTGCTGCTGCCGATGCAGGCGCCTTTTTGATCTCACCTTTTGTCGGCCGTATTCTCGATTGGTACAAGATCTCAACTGGCCTCACAGAATATGAGCCCGCTGATGATCCTGGCGTGCAGTCAGTGACACGTATTTACAACTATTACAAGCAGACAGGCTACAACACAGTAGTTATGGGTGCGAGCTTTAGAAATACCGATGAGATTACTGAGTTAGCCGGCTGTGACCGCTTGACGATTAGTCCGCAGCTTTTACAGGCCCTTGATGATGACTACGGTACTCTGGAACGTAGGCTTGACCCTGCAGACACGGGCTCAAAGATCCACTATCAACTGGGTGGCGAGAGCGGCTTCCGCTTTGAACTGAATCAAGACGCCATGGCCACCGAGAAGTTGGCTGAAGGTATTCGCGGATTCGTTGCGGATCAAATTAAACTTGAAACCTGGTTAAAAGACTTAGACTAATGATTACTAAAATTAAGGCATTCTTTGCCAAAAATGTGGTCGATGCGGAAGATAACTCACTCAATGCTGAGCAGCTGGCAACAGCAGCGCTGCTGATTGAAGTAATGGTTATCGACGGCAACCTGGCCGAAGATGAACTGCAGTCCATTAGCCTGACCCTTGCGAAGATGCTAGAGCTGAGCTCTGACCAAGTTGACGAGCTGATACTGCTATCTCGGGATGAGGTCTCTGAGGCAACGTCGCTGTATCAGTTTACCAAGGAGATCAACGCCCACTTCAGCCATGAGAAGAAGCTCAAGCTAATGTCGGCGATGTGGCGTGTGGCATTTGCTGACGGACATTTAGATAAACATGAGGAAGGAATTATTCGTCGTGTGGCCGATCTGCTGCATCTGCGTCACAGCGAATTTATTCAGTGCAAAATATCTGCCAGAGACAGCTAAAAAGAGACAGCTAAAAAGAGACAGCTAAAAAGAGACAGCTAATAAGAGACAGCTAATAAGGTTAAAAGGCTGATTAACCTGCGCGCTCATTGACCCGATTCTAAAGCGCGTATTAGATCAGTGAACTCTGCACTATTTTTCGGATTGAGCTGCACCAACAACTTGTGTGCCTCCAATACCTGCTTGCGAATCTCATCCACTTCCGGGTTCACCGAAGTGATGCTCTGAAGCTTCGCGCTGATATCCGGGACTTCTTGAATAATATCAAATAACTCATCAAATCCCATGCAGTCTAATGTACGCAAGATACTGGGATTCTGACAGAACACCTGTACATCAATGCCATATTGCTTGCGGCAGTGCAGTCCAAGCTTAGCCAGCAAGCCCAAGGTCGTGCTGTCTAACCCCTCTGCTTCGAGCATATCGACCACCACATTCTTAACATCGCGGCTGCCAAAAATAGTTTCCATATAGCGATTTAGCGAGCCGCAAAGCGTGACTCTAACGTCGCCAATAAACTTGATGAGATAATTGCCCTCTTCATCAGAAACGAAAATCTTTCCTGCGCTCACGCTACATTCCTCTGGTCAACAGTAGAACGGATATATCGTCTTGGGGGTCTTCAATGTCATCTATAAACACTGCATCTTTAAGCTTATCCAGACTCTCTGAGCTAGCAGTGAGATACCTCAATAAGGTTTCTTCTTTATCGACAATCTCTTTGTCCGAGAGCAGATCAAAAACACCGTCGGATAAAAGTACCAGGGCAAAGGATTCAGGCAGAGCGATCTCTTCAACAGCCCAGGTCGCCTCTTCAAAGATACCAGCCGGCTTACCTTTCCCAGGTAGGAATCGCGCCTGACCATCACTGATTAAAATCGGCGCCGGTTGCTGGGCGCCAATCACATAACGCAGTTTTCTGGTCTCGGTATCCAAGGAGCCGGCAACAATGGTTAGGTGCTTGCCAAGACCAGTGGCTAGCAGCTGACTGTTAATTGATTCCACTAAGCCTTCAGGGGCATGAGCCAGCGCCGCGTAGTCTTTTTGCACCTGATGCTTGCGTATCACTCGACCAATCATAAAGCGCAGTAAAACCGTCACAAAAGCCGATGAGGAGCCATGCCCCGAGACATCGGCAAAGTAAAACAGCAGATAGCGACCGAGGACAAAGTTGTAACCGACAAAGTCGCCGCTTAAATAGAGTGAGGGTGTTATGGAGTGAGAAATTTCATAGTCGCCAAATTTAAGCGGACTCTCTGGCATCAGACTTTTTTGCACTTCGAGGCCAGCCATCTGGTCTTGCTTCAATAGGTGCAGACTCTCGTGTAAATTTTGATTAGTCTTTTCTAACTCGCTGCGATAGAGGCGTTTCTGATCACGAGAATCAGCGAGACTATCAACTCGCTCAAGAATGGCTGCGAGCTCTTTGTCACTGCTATGAGGAAAGGCGACATCGGCCACGCCGAGGCGAAAGTAGTCAGCAACGAGATGACTTTGATCGGCACCCAACAGGATAATAACGAGAAATTCAGCTGCTAGAGCCTTGAGGTATTCGCGCTGACTGTCACTTTCAATAGCAAGTTTATCTGCACTGACTAGCAGCGGCTGTAGCATTGGGTCCTGACATCGAGCGCGTATAGCCTCGATATTTTGCAGCGCAGTCGACTGAGTAATCAGCAGCTGCAGACTGTTACTTGCCCCTTGAATGCTGGGTTCTTTTTCGCCAAG
>CAJQJT010000062.1 GCA_905478725.1 uncultured Pseudomonadales bacterium | reverse complement strand
ATATTAAAATAGCCTGCAACCATTGTCCCGACACCCAGTTTGTCAATGTCTATGGCCCCACTGAGAACACCACCTTTACCACCTACCACGCCATCGACAACAACAGACTGGGTACCAATGGCTGCGCCCACTATCTGTCGGTACCCATCGGACGGCCAATCAGTAATACCACAACCTATATACTCAACCGTCGGTGCCAGCCTGTACCCATTGGGGTTATAGGCGAACTGCATATTGGCGGCGACGGACTGGCACGTAATTACTTAGATCGCCCGGCACTCAGCGCAGAAAAATTTATCCCCGATCCCTTTAGCGAAACACCAGGGCAACGCATGTACAAGAGTGGCGATTTAGCTCGCTACTCCGTCACTGGCGAGATTGAATTTTGCGGACGGGTTGATGATCAGGTAAAAATCAGAGGCTATCGCATTGAACTGGGGGAAGTGGAAGCAGCCATTACCAGTCTACCCCAGGTGCGCGAATCCGTGGTACTTACCCACAGTCGCGACAACAGTGGCAGCAACCATTTTCTCACGGCTTATGTCGCCGGGCAAAAAGATATAGCCATAGACAGTCAGCTATTGCGTAGCGAACTGCAGGCAATACTGCCCCACTACATGGTTCCCTCGCTGTTTATTACTCTCGACAAACTGCCACTCAATAACAGCGGGAAAGTTGACCGAAAAGCCCTTCCCAAGCCAGACCTCAACGCCCTGCAACCGAGCCAATACTGCGCGCCGAACAACCCAACCGAAGAGAAACTGGTGGCGATTTGGGCCACGATTCTGGCTCTGCCAGAAAATCATATCAGCACTGAGCACGACTTTTTCGAGCTTGGCGGCAATTCCATTTCAGTGATGCGCATGCTCTCTCTGTGTCACAAACGGGGTTTAGAACTGACCGCTAAACAGGTCTTCGAGCAGCGCACCATTGCCCGCCTAGGCCAATCCATAAAGATCAACACTAAGCCTAAGATGCGCATTGGCAAACTGCTTAACGAGATCGCCTTAGGCAACAGTATCCAACTTAATGATTTGCCCTGGGGTTCTATACGCAATCCCAGCGCTATCCTGCTAACCGGCTGCAGTGGATTCGTCGGTGCCTTTTTACTCAAAGAGCTGCTCTGCCAAACCGACGCACAGATTTTCTGTTTAATCCGCGCCGACTCAGTGAACCAAGGAGCCGCGCGAATCCGTCAAACACTCGACCAATACAATCTCTATCAGGACCCATTCGGCGATCGTATTAACACTGTCCTCGGTGATCTTTCCCAGCCACGCCTTGGCTTGCCTGACACCGACTTTAATTCTCTGGCAAAAAACGTCGACAGCATTATTCACAGCGGCGCCTGGGTCAACCATGTCTACCCCTACGACATATTAAAAGCCGCCAATGTGGATGGCACCCGCGAGGTGCTGCGTCTAGCTACCACCGAGAAAATAAAATCAGTACACCATATCTCGATACTCAACACCGACAGCGTCAGCGAAGATGATTTTGCGCGACTCTCCAACGGCGATGACTATGGCTACGCCCTGAGTAAATATGCCGCGGAAAAAATGATCGACCTAGCCAGCGACAAAGGCATACCTATATCCGTGCATCGCCTGGGAATGGTGAGCGGCGACCAATATGGCGCCTCCAACACTCACGACCGCATCTGTCTTTTGATTAAAGGCTGTATCGAACTAAACGCCATACCCAACAGCGCCGGATTAGCGCTAATTTGCTCACCCACCCTGACCCCAGTGGACTTTGTCGCCAAAGCCATAGTGACACTGTGCAAGCACTCCAATCACTTGAACCAGCACTTTGACATTGTCAGCCCACAACCAATGGACTGGAGTGAGTTAATTGCCGCCCTAGTCGAGTTTGGTTATCGAATTGATGTTATTCCCCTAGACCAATGGCAGAACAGACTCACTCAACAAGCCAGTAAAAACCCTGACTCAAGCATCCTTGAAACCTTGACTGGCCTCTATATAGATGAGCCGTCGACTCCTCAGGAGAGTTGCTTCTCGGAGGAGTTTGATTTTGATGAAGGCTACTTGCCGATGCTCGACACCCTGTACAACGCCGATGTTCAGTGCAGCAGAATCAACCGGGAAACCATTAAGGGGTATTTGGGTTATTTGGTTGAGCAGGGGTTTGTCGGCAAGCCCGAGAGTGAGCCTCACGGCTTACTGACAATCAACAACTAACTTAGTAATGACAAGGAAAATCATCGTGTTATCCAATGCACTAAAACGTGAGATGTACTACCGAATGAAACGCATACGCGGCTTTGAAGAAGCGGCTAATCAACTTTGGGATGAGGGTAAAGTGCCCGGCTTCTGTCACTCAAGCATTGGCCAGGAAGCCGCCGTCGTAGGAGCCTGCATGGCTCTGAGAGACGATGATTATGTCACCGGGACCCATAGATCCCATGCTCACCCAATAGGCAAAGGCGCAGACTTAAATGCCCTTATGGCCGAGCTGTTAGGCAAAGAGTCCGGTATCTGTAAAGGCCGCGGCGGATCCATGCATCTGGCGGATTCTAAGGTCGGCGTAATCGGTGAGTCAGCCATAGTCGGCGGCGGTATTCCGCTGGCCACAGGGGCTGGATTAACCGCTCATATCAAAGGCACCGATCAAGTCAGCCTGTGCTTCTTTGGCGACGGCGCGGTTAATCAAGGTTCCTTTCACGAATCCATCAACATGGCTTCAGTCTGGAATCTTCCAGTAATCTACTTTTGCGAAAATAATCTCTATGCCATTAGCACACCACTTGAAATGAGCCATGGTCAGCACTCCATCGCCCTGCGAGCAGATGGTTACGGCATAACTGGTGTAGAGGTGGATGGTCAAGATGTTGAGCAAGTCTACAGGGCAACCTGTGATGCGGTCACCCGAGCCCGTCAGGGCGGCGGGCCGACATTAATAGAGGCTAAAACCTATCGCTTCGATGAGCACAATACCGGCTTAGAGTTAGAAGTGCCCT
>CAJQJT010000061.1 GCA_905478725.1 uncultured Pseudomonadales bacterium | reverse complement strand
GTGCGGTTGAACTACCGGTTAGCGCACCTTTCCATACCTCACTGATGCGTCCTGCGGCAGATAATTTAGCCGAGCTGGTTGAAGCAACCACTTTTAGGGCTCCGCAGATTAAAATTATTCACAATGTTAACGCTCAGGCTGAGGCGGATCCTCAGGCCATCAAGACATTGATGCTCGAGCAAATCTACAAGCCGGTGCTCTGGGTTGACTGTGTTAATGGGCTTGCCGCTGGCGGCGCCGAAATGCTTATCGAATGTGGTCCGGGTCGGGTACTCAACGGCCTCTCTAAGCGAATAGATCGCAACTTGAAGTCGCTCTCTACTGACGATGTGGACAGCCTAGAAAATGCCTTAACATCGGTTTAGCTTTCCGAAAAAAAACGATCTTTATCTCTCTATAAAATAGGAACAAGCAATGAATCTTAATGAAAAAGTGGCCCTAGTCACAGGCGCCACTCGCGGCATTGGTGCTGCTATAGCAGAAGCGCTGGGTAAAGCAGGTGCTACTGTTGTAGGCACAGCCACATCAGAAGCCGGTGCGGCATCGATCACTCAGCGCTTTGCTGAGAACAACATAGTTGGCACAGGCATGGTTCTAAATGTCACTGACACTGAGTCAGTCACTAGCGGTATTAAGAGTATTACAGAACAATTTGCCGCGCCGACTATCTTGGTCAATAACGCGGGCATTACAAAAGATAATATTCTGATGCGCATGAAAGACGATGAGTGGATGGATGTTATTGACACCAACCTGACCTCGGTATTTAGATTAGCCAAGGGCTGTGTTCGACCGATGACCAAAGCGCGCTGGGGCCGTATTATCAATATCAGCTCAGTGGTCGGTGCCATGGGCAATGCAGGTCAAAGTAATTATTCCGCTTCCAAGGCTGGAGTGGGTGGTTTTACCCGCGCCTTAGCCAAAGAACTGGGCTCGCGAAACATTACCGTCAACACAGTCGCACCTGGTTTTATCGACACTGATATGACTAAAGACCTTCCTGAAGCGAGCAAAGAGGCGATGCTGACACAGATTCCCTTGGCCCGTTTGGGAGCCCCGGAAGAGATCGCCGCAGTGGTTTGTTTCCTTGCTGGAGACGCTGCTGGCTACATTACCGGTGAAACAATTCATGTAAATGGCGGTATGTACATGGCGTAACCCATTGTTATTAATGGGGATTGTTGATTTTTAAAATAGGGTTTAGCATTTTGTAGTTTGTAGGGTAAAATGCCCGCCCGAAAACACAGATTATCGCTGTTTGAGCTCTGTCTGCTCGGTAGCACAACTAATAAGCATTTCAGTTAACAGGAGTAGGTATACGATGAGTAACATCGAAGAACGCGTCATCAAAATGGTTGCAGAGCAACTTGGTGTAAAAGAAGAAGATGTTAAAAGCACGTCCTCTTTCGTTGAAGATCTGGGTGCAGATTCCCTTGATACAGTGGAGCTGATTATGGCTTTGGAAGAGGAATTCGATGCTGAAATTCCTGATGAAGAAGCAGAGAAAATTGCTACGGTTCAAGACGCGGTCACTTATATCACAGCTCACGGCTGATATTTGAACGTATTTAAAAAGACCGCTCCATTGGGGCGGTTTTTTTATGGGCGTAATTTAGGTTTAATGGCTGCTCTACTTATTTTGCCAAAGGGTTGGTTAGCAACATGACAGCAGCCATACTGCAGGCTCCAGTTCCAACTCATACCCCAGTGAAAAGGGCGGTCCTATGACTTATTCTGTTATCGATGGCACTGCGGCGGATAGCTTGGCGCTGACAGATCGCGGTGGCGCTTACGGTCACGGCCTATTTGAGACCATGTTGCTTCACCATGGTGCCTTGCCACTGCGCCAGCTGCACTCTGAGCGCATTCTCCGGGACGCCCCGACTCTTGGTATCAAGATCGCAGCGGAACAGCTAGATAGCAGTATAGAGAGCCTGATCGGTGGTTTAAGTCCAGAGCAGCGCCAGTTCGGCATTGTGAAGGTAATTGTGACTGCTGGTAGCGGTGGCCGGGGTTATGCCTCACCATCTGCGACTGAGGCAGCTCCACGAATTATCGCGCAGTATTTCCCATTGGCAACTGATCTTAAAACACAGAGGCAGCAGGGCATTAGCCTCACTGAATGTCATTACCGCTTGCCGCATAATCCAGTTCTCGCCGGAATCAAACATCTAAACCGCTTAGATCAGGTTATGGCTCGATCGGAATGGGCTGATGAATATGATGACGGCATGATGTTTTCTACCGGCGGCAGCCTTATTGAAACTACCAGAGCCAACCTCTTTATCAAGCTCAGTAGCGGCTGGGTTACGCCATGCCTAGATCAAGCCGGGGTCTGTGGTGTGATGCGTGAGTTATTAATCGATCAGCTATTCGCCAGTGTCGGCTTAAAGGTTCAGCAAGCCAGCGTTAGCCGCGAGCAATTACACAGTGCGACTGAACTCTTTACCTGCAGTTCAGTGCGTGGAATAGTGCCAGTGATATCCACTCCTAGCACTGGTTCTCTTGCAATAGGCCGCGACACTAGGCTACTGCAGAGCGCACTACAAAATAATGATCAAGGCTTCCCATGCTAAAGCGATTGCTAGGCAGCTTGGTGCTGCTCACCGCCGTTCTGGCCTGTGCTTTAGGGCTCTTGTTAGTGGGCTATTACGAGCTCAAGGAACCGGTCAAGCTCCCTCAAGGGCAGACTTCGCTGATTTGGCAGGTGGAGAAAGGCAGCAGCCTGAGTCAGGTGAATCGTCGACTGCACAAGGCTGAGGTTCTCTCCCATCCAAAACTGCTCAGCCTGTATGCGCGGATTTCTGGGCGCACTGCCATTCAGGCTGGTCACTATCAGGTTGAACAGGGTGACAATGCTCTACAGCTGTTGCAGAAATTTAACCAGGGTGCAGTCATCAGCTATCAGATTACCTTTCCTGAGGGGTGGAATTTTCAGCAGTGGATCGCTGAGCTTGCCACTGTCGAGCAGTTTTCCGAAATTAGTGCACTAAGCCAAAGGCAGTTAATGGCTGCGGCGAAAATGGACAAGGCCCATCCAGAGGGCTGGTTATTCCCTGATACCTACAGTTACACCCACAGCGATACAGCGGTAGACATAGTCGCCAGAGCTCACAGTAAAATGCTTCAGGTACTGGATCAGGCCTGGCAGGGAAGGGAACAGGACTTACCCTACGCCAATGCCTATGAAGCGTTGATTATGGCCTCTATAGTAGAAAAGGAGACCGGCCAGGTATCAGAGCGACCCACAATCGCCGGGGTTTTTGTCCGTCGTCTTAACCTGGGTATGCGCCTGCAGACCGATCCAACGGTGATCTATGGCCTGGGTGATGCTTACAGGGGCAACATTACTCGCAAGCATTTAAAAACGTGGACCCCCTATAACACCTATCGTATAAATGGCTTGCCGCCGACGCCCATTGCCATGCCCAGTGCTGCGGCCATCGAAGCCACCCTGCATCCAGAAGCTGGCACCAGTCTTTATTTTGTGGCTCGCGGGGACGGTGGACATTACTTCTCCGATAGTCTGGAAGAGCACCAAAAAGCGGTGCGGCAATATCAAATAAACCAGCGTGCAGTGGATTATCAGTCCGCGCCAAAAGCTGAAAACTAAAACCAGGGCAGACAGTAGGCTCGCAAATCGTCACAATAGGACGATCAAAAATAAGCTCCAGGGTCGGGAATTAGATGCGCGGAAAATTTATTACCATTGAAGGCACCGAAGGGGTCGGCAAGACGACTAATATACAGTTTATTCAAGAGTGGATGAACAATAAAAGTCTCGCCTATGGCTGCACCAGAGAGCCTGGTGGTACGCCGCTGGCTGAGCAGATCCGTGAACTGCTGCTGGCGCCGCGAGAGGAGTCGGTCTCCAGTACCGCTGAACTGCTGTTAATGTTTGCCGCCCGAGCGCAGCATCTCAATCAAGTGATCGAACCTATGCTTGGAGAGGGCGCCTGGGTGCTCTGTGACCGCTTTACTGACGCCACCTACGCCTATCAGGGTGCTGGCCGTCATATGCGCCAGGACCTCATTAGAGAGCTTGAGCTGATAGTGCAGGGTAGCCTGCAGCCGGACCTCACCCTTATTCTCGATATCCCCGTGCAGATCGGTCTGGCTCGCGCCAGTGAGCGCAGCACCCCAGACCGTTTTGAGCAGGAGCAGGTGGAGTTCTTTGAACGGGTGCGCAATCGTTATCTGCAGATCGCCCAGGACAACCCTCAGCGCTGTGTAGTGATTGATGCATCGCTCACCTTGGAGGGCGTTCAGGCCCAAATCACTCAGACCCTCGAGACTTTTTGGGAGACTGTTTAGTGTCAGCTCTGCCATTGCCCTGGCACGAAGATGCATGGGCTTCCCTGAATAGCAGTATCGATAGTGGCCGTCTGCCTCATGCCGTATTGATCAGTGGTGATCAGGGTATAGGCAAGTTGCGGCTGGCAACTGCCCTGGCCCAGCGCCTAATCTGTTCCGCCGAGATGGTTAAATACGCCTGCGGTGCCTGTAAGAGCTGCAATCTTTTCACAGCTGGCAGTCATCCAGATGTCACCTATTTGGAGCCCGAAGAGAAGGGCAAGGCGATTAAGATTGATCCGGTGCGCAAGCTCTGTGAATCTCTCAGTAAAACCGCTCAGCAGGGTGGTTGGAAAGTGGCGATTATTGCCCCGGCTGAAGCGATGAATATCAATGCCGCCAATGCCCTGTTAAAAAATCTCGAAGAGCCCCAGGGCAAAACCTTATTAATTTTGGTGTCTCATAGACCCAGCAGACTATCCGCGACCATTCGCAGTCGCTGTCAAAAGCTCAGCATGCCAACTCCGGAAGCAGATATTGCCCTGCAGTGGCTCACTGATGTCACCAATGACCGCAGTGCCGCAGAGCAGGTGTTACCCCTCGCCGGTGGGCGACCACTGTTGGCTTTAGATTATCTGCAGAGTGATAATTTGGAGCAGCGACAGCAGTTCGAGAAGCTAGTGGCAGACGTGGCTGATGGCTCTGTGTCACCTTTGGCTGCAGCACAGCAGTGCCAAAAGCTCGATGGTGAGCAATCGATTGATTGGTTTAGTCGCTACATCCACCGCTTGGCCACAACCGATCTAGCAGACAAGCCTAATACTGCGCTATTTGGATTTTCTGATAAGTTATTGTTGGCGCGCAATTGGATACTCAGTGGCAACAACCCCAACCCGCAGTTGCTCTGGGAAGAGTTGTTTATGGACTGGGTGATGGTGTTTAAGGCGCGTAGATAGGCTAAACGACGAGGGATCTCGGTCTTCGTTATGAGATCTCTCACATTCTTTTGAGATGGCGGGGTAGTTTTTGTTGAGGCATATTAGGGCCGCTCTTAATTCAAATAATTCAAATAATTCAAAGCGGCCCTATCTATCAATTAGAAAAGCCCAACAACCTCACCTTGCTCATTCATATCAATGCTATTCGCCGCAGGCACACGGGGTAATCCAGGCATTGTCATAATGTCGCCACAGACCACCACTATAAAGCCCGCGCCAGCCGACAATCTCACCTCACGAATCGCCAAAACATGATTGTTGGGAGCGCCCTTAAGTGTCGGGTCCGTTGAAAAACTGTACTGAGTTTTAGCAATACAGACGGGGAAATGGCCATAACCATCATCCTGAAGTTTTTGAATCTGATCGCGAATTTTCTGATCAGCAATAATGTCATCAGCTCGATAGAGACGAGTCGCAACGGTTTTAACCTTATCCCAAATCGGCATCTCATCAGGATATAAGGGAGCAAAGTTAGCATGACCCGAGTCGACTAATCCCACCACCTCATGGGCCAGCTCT
>CAJQJT010000060.1 GCA_905478725.1 uncultured Pseudomonadales bacterium | reverse complement strand
ACCAATTACCGACGTTTTCCATAGAAGCCCAGGGCTCCTGAGCAGGCAGTGACTCGCCCTCTTGCAGTAACTCTATGGAGATATTATCTGGAGAGCGTACAAAGGCCATGTGACCATCTCGTGGCGAGCGATTGATCACCACGCCGGCGTCCATAAGCTGCTGACAGGTAGCGTAAATATCATCCACCTTATAAGCCAAATGGCCGAAGTTGCGGCCTGCCTCATATTGTTCAGGCTCACCCTCTTCCGGTGGCCAGTTGTAGGTCAATTCAATTAGTGGGGCCTTGGTCTCCTGGGCATTTTCAGCGTCGCTTGGGGCGGCGAGAAAAACCAAGGTAAAACGACCTTTGGGGACTTCGTATCTATAGAGCTCTGAGAGCCCAAGAGCGGTGCAGTAAAAGTCGAGGGATTTTTCTAAGTCAGTGACTCGGACCATGCTGTGTAAAAAACGCATTACTTAATCCCTCTCTTTATTGGCTGCTAAGGCTTTTTTTATAAGACTTTCTAAAGAGCCTCGCTGTAAGGCTATTTACAAGACTCTTTATAGGGCCAAGTAACGAATATCACTCAGCAGCTTGACCAGATGGGTCATAAAGCGCCCTGCATCGCCACCGTTAATCGCGCGATGATCATAGGACAAAGCCATGGGCAACAGCAAGCGTGGAACAAATTCAGCGCCATCCCAAACCGGCTTGATCTGTGATTTAGAAACACCGAGAATACCGACTTCTGGGGCGTTCACTATGGGCGTAAAGCCATTGCCACCAATTGCACCCAAGCTTGATAAGGTGAAACAACCGCCCTGCATCTCAGCAGGCTTCAATTTGCCGTCACGGGCCTTGCCAGCCAGCAGGCTGATTTCAGCGGAAATATCCCAGATGCCCTTTTCGTTCACATCACGGATAACCGGCACCATCAAACCACGAGGCGTATCCACTGCCATACCTACATGACAGTAATGCTTCTGAATCAGACTCTGTCCATCAGCAGCCAGTGAACGATTAAATTCCGGATTGGCTTCCAGTGCCGCACCTATAGCTTTGATCAGGAAGGCTACAGGAGTAACACGTACACCGCGCTTTTCGCCTTCAGCTTTCAAGCCTTTGCGGAATGCTTCCAACTCAGTGATATCAGCATCGTCGAACTGGGTGACATGGGGAACATTCAACCAGTTGCGCTGCATATTGGCCGCAGTGAGTCGTTGAATCTTGCTCATGGACAGCTCTTCGATCTCACCAAACTGGCTAAAGTCGATGGCGGGAACAGCTGGAATACCACTGCCGCCAGTTGCTGCTGCAGCTGGCGCATCTTTATTCTTGATTACCTGCTTAACAAAATTACTCACGTCGTCTTTGAGAATACGTCCTCGTGGACCACTGCCAGACACTTCGCTGAGTGACACACCTAATTCACGGGCAATTAAACGCACCGCTGGACCAGCGTAAATACTGGCTCCGGCAGTTGCTGCAACCGGCTCGGCGGCGACAGATGCTGGCTGGGCTGGCTGACCGGGAGCAGATTGAATAGCATCGACTGTAGTATCAACTGTTGCAGTCTCAGCTGGGGCTGCTTTAGCAACTGGCTTTTCTTCAATAACAGCCTCTTCAACAACCGGAGCGGCGGCGTCAGCAACCACTTCAAACAGTGCAACAGCATCGCCAGTGCCAAGCTTAGCCCCCTCGGCAACAAGAATTTTTAGTACCTTCCCGGAATGAGTTGAAGGCACGTCCATGGTGGCTTTGTCAGATTCGAGTACGACTAAGGTGTCGCCTTCAGCAACCTCGTCACCTACAGCAATAGAGATTTCAATCAGTTCAACTTTGTCGTCACTGCCAATATCCGGAACCAGAATCAGCTGCTCGGCGGAGCTGCTAGCAGCTGCCGCAACGGGACTGGCTTCTGGTTGAATGACAGTCTCAGCGTCTGCAACGACCTCGGTAGCTGGCTCATGGGCCACTTGCTCGACATCCTCAACCTGCGGCGTCTCTGCAGCAGCTTCACCTGCAACCTCGATCTCGGCAATGGGATCACCCACTTTAACCGTGGCGCCCTCGGCAACCAAATACTTAACCAGTGCGCCGGCAGCGGGGCTCGGGATATCCATTGTGGCTTTGTCCGATTCCAAAACCAGCAGGGAATCCTCAACCTCGATGCTATCTCCGGGGCTTAAGCCAAGCTCGATAACCTCTACGGTCTCCGCGCCACCAAGATCTGGAACTACTATTGTCTGTATTGTCACATTGATTCCTTTATTCGTATTTTCCGCAATCGCCTAGTACTTTTAATCAGAGCTCTATCCACTATTTAAACAAACAGTGGGTTAGCTTTCTCTGGATCTATACCAAATGATTTTATCGCGTCGCTTACTACTGAGTGCTTAATAGAACCCTGATCTGCCAGGGCCTTTAGAGCGGCAACCGTAATAAAGTAACGGTCCACTTCAAAGAAGCTGCGCAACGCCTCGCGGCTGTCACTGCGACCAAAGCCATCTGTACCCAGAACAGTCAGTGGCTGATCAATATACTTACGCATCTGCTCAGCATAGTTTTTCATGTAGTCGGTTGCGATCACAACAGGGCCTTCAGCGCCATCGAGCTGCTCGGTGAGATAGGCTCTCTTCGGCTTGCTCTCAGGGTGCAGCAAGTTCCAGCGATCAACCTGCTGACCTTCACGAGTTATTTCGTTAACACTGGTTAGACTCCAGATATCCGACTCAACCGAGTAGCTCTCTTTCAGAATCTTCGCCGCTTCACGGACTTCATTGAGGATCGTACCAGCGCCCATCAGCTGCAGACGCAACTTAGCTTTGCCACCCTGCGAGAACTTGTAGATACCTTTGATGATGCCTGCTTCAGCGCCTTCAGGCATTGCTGGCTGCTTGTAGTTCTCGTTCATTGTGGTGAGGTAATAGAAACAGTTTTCTTTGTCCTCAAACATGCGCTTAACGCCGTCTTGCACAATGACCGCTAACTCATAGCTGTAAGTGGCATCGTAGCTGCGACAGTTAGGCACAGTGTTGGCAAGAATATGACTGTGACCATCCTGATGCTGCAAGCCTTCACCGTTCAATGTAGTACGACCAGCAGTGGCACCAATCAAGAAACCGCGAGCCTGACTGTCGCCAGCGGCCCAGGCCAGATCACCAATACGCTGGAAACCAAACATTGAGTAGAAAATGTAGAACGGAATCATTGGGCAGCTGCTGGTGCTGTAAGCCGTGGCCAGAGCAATCCAGGCCGACATGGCACCGGCTTCGTTAATGCCCTCTTCGAGAATTACGCCCTTCTTATCTTCTTTGTAATACATGATTTGCTGGTGATCGTGGGGCACATACTTCTGCCCTTCAGATGTGTAGATACCCAGTTGACGGAACATGCCTTCCATACCAAAGGTACGAGCTTCGTCCGGCACAATAGGCACTACTGAGCTACCAATAGTTTTATCTTTGATCAGCGTCGATAGCACACGAACAAAAGCCATGGTGGTAGAGATTTCTCTCTCGCCACTGCTCTCCAGCTGCTTTTTAAAGGTCGAAAGCTCAGGCACCTTCATAGCGTTGAAGTCAGCTTTACGAGCTGGCAGTGAACCACCCAGGGAGGCACGGCGTCTGCGCATGTATTCGAGCTCAGGGCTGTCTTCCGGCGGACGGTAGTAAGGGACATTTTCCAGCTGATCATCGGAGACGGGAATACCAAAGCGATCGCGGAAACCGCGCAAGCTGTCGATATCGAGTTTCTTCACCGAGTGAGTGTCGTTAGCTGCTTCACCTGCCCCACCAAGACCGTAGCCTTTAACTGTGTGGGCAAGAATAACCGTTGGCTGACCTTTGTGAGCAGAGGCTTCAGCATAGGCGGCATAGACCTTATAGGGGTCGTGACCACCGCGATTCAGATACATGATTTGGTCGT
>CAJQJT010000059.1 GCA_905478725.1 uncultured Pseudomonadales bacterium | reverse complement strand
CGCCACTACCCCCTCAAGATAGCGTGTCTACCAATTCCACCACTTGGGCATATAACATCTTAACTCTCTAAACTTAAATACTTAGTGCCAATATCAGCAACACGCTGAGCGTGGTCGCTACCGGCGTCCTGCCTATCGCGACACTCGGGCTCCTGCCCATCGTCTACCAATTCCACCACTTGGGCATATAACAAACTTTGTCTTACTGAGGGATTTCAGAATTTTGCTCTGACTTTCTTTCTGCTGCTGGTACATCTGTGTCAATTGCTGAGTCGAAAGGAATCACTTCCATCTCTGGCAAAAGATCAGCATCGACCACTGTCTTATTTTTCGCAATAACCGCGAGACTCACACTGGTGACAAAAAAGATTGTCGACAGTATCGCGGTCATTCTGCTGAAGAAGTTCCAGCTGCCGCCACTGCCAAACACTGTCTGTGATCCGCCGGCGCCAAATGAGGCTCCCGCTTCTGCGCCTTTACCTTGCTGGACCAAAATAAGCCCGATCAAAACTACGGCGATTAGAAAGTGAAAGATTAAAATAAAATTTTCCATGATTACGCTTCTACCAATTGTGCAATATTCAAAAATTCGTCTGCCTCAAGTGAGGCCCCTCCAACCAGTCCACCATTGATGTCTGGTTGCTTAAATAACTCTGCAGCGTTGCCCTTATTGACGCTGCCGCCATAGAGCAATGTAGTCAATCGTCCCGCCTCGCCAAGCTGAGTGCGTATAGCAGCATGCACATCCTGAGCCTGTTCCGGACTTGCTGTCTCGCCGGTTCCTATTGCCCAAATCGGCTCATAGGCAATCACTGATTGGCAGACCTTATCTAGGCCTACAAGGTCGATCACTGCGCTAATCTGCTTTGCTACAACTTCAAACGTCGCATCTTGCTGGCGTTGTTTAAGACTTTCTCCAACACAGAGTATGGGTATCAATCCCGCATTCTGTGCTGCTCTAAATTTTTCGGCAACTGTTTGGTCGCTCTCGCCAAACACTACTCGGCGCTCCGAGTGCCCAACCAAAACATACTTACAACCCTGGTCGACCAACATCTCCGCAGAGACTTCACCGGTGTAAGCACCATTGGGATACTGAGATACATTTTGCGCGCCTAGACTAATACGACTATTAGCCAGGACATCACTGACCGCCGATATATGTACAAGCGGCGGAAAAATAATCATTTCTACGGCATTCTCTTGGAATTTGTGATGGCTGAGCTGGGTCGCTAAGTTTCGCGCCGATTCAGCTGTGCCATGCATCTTCCAGTTGCCCGCGATCAGCGGTTTACCCATCCTGAGTACTCCTTTGAGTGCAGTCCCGCAAAAGGGCGCAAATCCTACCCGACTGCAGGCTAAGATACAATAAGCAAATCAGCTTTTAAGTGCCTCTACTCGCTGTTTAACGATTTCAGCAATGGCTGCGGCTGAACTCTCTACTAATGCGCTGTCTTCGCCTTCGACCATTACCCGAATTAAGGGCTCAGTTCCCGAGGGTCTGAGCAAAACACGACCTCGACCCGATAGCTTTTCTTCAGCATCAGCAACGGCACGATTTATGGCTTCATCACCACTTAGATCGACCTTCTGAGAGAGACGTACATTGATCATTAACATTGGCAGCTTGGTCATGCCATTCTTGAGTTCACGCAGGGACTTGCCACTATCAACTACGGCTCTCAACACCTGAAGCGCCGAGACAATACCGTCACCGGTGGTGTTGAGGTCGCTACAGAGGACATGACCAGAACCTTCGCCACCGAGAACCCATTTATGCTCCTTCATCGCTTCGACCACATAGCGATCGCCGACTTTGGTGCGCACAAAGGGAATCTTCATCTCTGCCAGGGCTAACTCAAGTCCCAGGTTGCTCATCTGAGTACCAGCGACACCATTACAGCCGCCCTGATATTTATGGCGATGTTGGGCGATAATAAACAACAATTCGTCACCATCAACCAGGTCACCCTGATCGTCAATAAACAGCACCCGATCGCCATCACCATCAAAGGCGATACCCAGATCTGCCTGATGCTCCAATACTGCTAAGGAGAGCCCCGCAGTGTAGGTAGACCCGCATTGATCGTTGATATTAAAACCATTGGGCTGATTGCCCATGGTGATAGTTGTAGCGCCCAATTCTTTAAAAACTTTTGGCCCCACGTCGTAGGTTGCGCCATGGGCACAGTCGAGCACTACCTTCATTCCCTGGAGGTTAAAGCCGGAGGGTAGACTGCCTTTGCAGAATTCTACGTAACGACCAGCAGCATCGGTAATACGTCGCGCTTTGCCGAGATAATTAGATCCATTGGTGACCAGTGGCTGATCGAGCAAGGCTTCAATTTCAAGTTCGATTTCGTCTGACAATTTGTAACCGTCAGCGCCGAAGAATTTAATTCCATTATCTTCCACTGCATTGTGCGATGCGCTGATAACAATACCGGCAGCTGCGCGAAAGGTGCGTGTCAGATAGGCTATGGCGGGTGTCGGCATAGGCCCGAGCATATCAACGTCTACACCCGCAGCGATCAGGCCTGCCTCAAGCGCGGACTCAAACATATAACCAGAAACTCTGGTATCTTTACCGATCAGAACACGTTTTTTGCCTACAGCATTACGTGTCAGGACAGTGCCGGCAGCCCAGCCAAGTTTAAGGAAAAAATCTGCTGTAATAGGAGCTTCGCCTACACGACCGCGAATGCCGTCGGTACCAAAATACTTTCTTGTCATGGTTAAATTATCTCATCCTTAAAATTCGTTGTTTGCTGCCAGACAGCTAGAGCCTGCACTGTCTCGCGCACATCATGCACACGCAATATCATGCCACTTGAGCAACCGGTCTGCGCTCGCCTCTGAGCGACGGACTGAGCCATTAGAAGGGCCATGGTAACACTTCCCGTCAATCTGCTATCCACATTTGAATTAATTAGTTGGCCGATCATTGTCTTTCGAGAGACACCTAACAGCAAGCTTTGACCTGTGTCGACAAAGCGATCTAGGGAGCCTGCTAAAGCCAGATTGTGTTCCAATGTCTTGCCAAAACCAAACCCAGGATCCAGCAATATCTGCCCACCGGTAATCCCCGCATCTAAGCAGGTTTGCTTACGCTGCTGCAAAAAATCCAAAACCTCAGTGACCACATCCACATAGCTAGGATTACTCTGCATGCTGCCTGGCTGATTCTGCATATGCATGAGACATACCGGCAACCTAGCTGCTACGGCAGCCTGAAGAGCCCCCTCGCGCTGCAGAGCACGGACATCATTGATTAGATGCGCACCGGCTTCTGCGGCTTCAGTAATCACCTGAGCGGTACTGGTGTCCACTGAGATCAGGGCATCGAATCGTTCACTCACTGCCTGCACCACAGGCAGCACACGATCTAACTCTTGCTGGGTCGTAACCGGGGATGCGCCAGGGCGAGTCGATTCTCCGCCAATATCGATAATGTCGGCACCATCGGCCAACATGGACTCCACTGTCTGAAGGGTTTTATCCAGATCGACTTTTTCATTCAGGTAGAGCTGGCCGCCATCGGAAAAGGAATCAGGAGTAACGTTGACTATACCCATCACCGCGGGGCGGGATAGGTCCAATATTTTATTACCACAGATAAGTGTCATTGCATTCATAAAATTAAAAAGCCCCGCGACCATTACGGCAGCGAGGCTATTCCTGCTTTACAGCGTTAGACTTCTTCTACTGGGCCACCAATTGGACCCTCTTTGGCTGGTTCTTTCACCGGCTCACTGGAAGCCTCGTCAGAGGCTTCTGCAGACGGCTTACCGGCGCCTGTATCAGAGTCATTGTCATCCCAGTGCTTTGGCGGGCGGACTTTGCGTCTGAGCATTAAATCCTCGACCTGATCTGCATCAATGGTTTCAAACTCCATCAGGGCGTCTTTCAT